>JAIESL010000017.1 GCA_019746095.1 Caulobacteraceae bacterium | reverse complement strand
CATGGTCCGGGTCCTTGAGGACCTTCGCCGCCGCCAGGACTGGTCGCTCGACCCCGACGTCCGGGCCGAGGTCGAGGCCGCAACCGCAGACCGTCCGGGAGCGGATCGTTCGTCGGCCGGTCAGCGCGCCCTGCAACGGCGCTTCCGCGACCGGGTCGGCGTTCCGCCCCGAATCCTGCGCTCCATCTTCCGCTTCCGTCGCGTCTTCGATCATGCCGCCGAGCCCGGGCCGGAGTCCCTCGGCTGGCTGGAGGCGGGACTGGAGGCGGGCTATTTCGACCAGCCCCAGCTGGCGCGCGACTTCCGCCGCTTTCTCGGTTGCACCGCCACCGAATGGGCCCGTGACCAGGCGGGTCTGGCGCGGCGGCTGGCGTCGCAATCCTACAAGCCCGGGCCGCTGTCGTCGCACTAGGGTGCCGCCGACGCCAAACCCGAGGGGAGTATCCCATGCTGACCGCCACACTCGTCGCCGCCCTGATCCAGGCGGCCCCGGCCGCCCCGGTGCCTGACCTGTCATGGATCGCGGGCTACTGGCTCGACTGTTCCGGCGGCCGCGAGGTGTCCGAGACCTGGAGCGACCCGCGCGCGGGCCTGATGGTCGGTCATGCCGTCACCCTGACGCGGGGCCGGGTCTCGTTCGAACTGGCCCACATCGGCCCGACCCCGCAGGGCCCTGCCTATGTCGCCCAGCCCGGTGGTTCCCCGCCGACGGCCTTCGTCCTGGCCGAGACCGGGCCGGCGCGGGTGGTCTTCGCCAATGCAGAAAACGACTTCCCGACCCGCATCATCTATGAACGCGACGGCGACGCCCTCAAGGCCCGGATCGAGGGCGAGATCGGCGGCCAGGCCCGGAGCATGGAATGGAATTTCACGGCAGCCCCGCTGAACACCCGCTGCCCCGTCCAGAATGGCGGGCGATGACGGCGGCCGATCTGGACGCCGTCGTCGCCATCGCCGCCGTCGGCTTCCCGGATCATTTCGAGGACCGCGACTGTTTCGGGAACCGGCTGGCCCTGAACCCGTCCGGCTGTTTCGTGCTGGCCGCCGAGGACGCTGCGCCCCGGGGCTATCTCGTCGCCTATCCGTGGACGGAAAACGCCGCCCCGGCGCTCAATACCCTGATCGACGCGATCCCGGACGACGCCGCCGTCATGTATCTGCACGACCTCGCGCTGGACCCGACGGTGCGGGGCGGCGGCTGGTCCGGCCCGATCATCGAGCGGCTGGCGCGGGACGCCCGCGCGGCCGGCTGGCCGGCCCTGACGCTGGTGGCTGTCAACGAGGCCGCACCGTTCTGGGAACGGCACGGCTTCGTAGTCACCGATCCGCCGGGCATGGCGGACAAACTGGCCGGCTATGGCGCAGACGCCCGCTACATGATCCGGCGCCTGGTCGACTAGCTGCGGGTCCAGCCCTTGCCGGCCATGCAGTCGCGGAAGGCGTCGCTGCGCTGACCCCGGTCGGTCGAGGCCCGGCACTCGGCACGGGCAGCGTCGAACGGCTGGGCGTTCTGGCCGTGCCAGGCCCGGTCGTCATCGTCGCCCGCGTCGATCACGGTGATGCAGGCCGAGGTCATCAGGGCCGCCGACAGGGTGGCGAGGACCAGAAGGCGTTTCATTGGGGGCTCCTGTTCGGAAGATTGAGGGAGAATCCCTCATCCCACCGTCACGCTTTCCTGTCCCGTTACTTCGAGGTCAGGTCGATGAACCGCAGATGAACCGGAAACCGTGCCGGGGTGGTCAGGACGCCGGTGCCGGCGGCGGTGCCCAGCTGCGATCCCTCTGCCCGGAACAGTCCGGCAGGGGATCGGTCTCCGGCGGGCTCTCGGCACCGCCCACGGCCATCCAGATGCCCAGCCACTGGCCGCGGTAGTCGTCCACACCGACAGGCCAGTCCATCTGCGGCACCGCGTCGGAGATGCGTCGGTCCAGCGCCGAATTGCCGGTCGAGCGGACGATGACGGCCTCGGCGACCCGACCGGGGCGGCTCCGGTCCCAGCGGATACAGAGGCCCGCGACGCCGCGCCTGGCGATCATCGAGTCCTGCAAGGCCGGGCCGGGAGCGGGAACGGAGGCCGTGACCAACAGGCCGGCAAACAGGGTGGCGATCATTCGGAACTCCTTGCCGCGGGCGTCAGTCCCGCGTGGCGATCATCAGATAGTTGATAGCGGTATCGTCGCTTTCACTCCAATGATCCGTAAGCGGATCATAGGCTAGGCCGAACGGTCCGCTGACCGCCACAGGCTCTTGCGACAGCATCATCCGGATCTCGTCCGGCTTCAAGAACTGGTTCCAGTCGTGCGTTCCCGCCGGCACCCAGCGCAGCACATATTCGGCGGCGACCTTGCCCAGGGCCAGGGCTTTCAGCGTCCGGTTCAGGGTGGCGACGACCAGCATCCCGCCCGGCTTCACCAGTCGCGAACAGGCGCGGATGAAGGCCTCGGGGTCGGCGACGTGTTCGATCACCTCCAGGGTCAGGACCACATCGAACGGCCCGGCCCCTTCGGCCTCCAGCTGCTCGACCGTCGCGGCGCGATAGGCGATGTCCAGCCCCTGCTGTTCCGCATGGGCCCGCGCCGTGCCGATATTCTCGGTCGAGGCATCGACGGCGGTGACCTGAAAGCCCAGCCGGCGCATGGGTTCGGCGATCAATCCGCCGCCGCAGCCGACATCCAGCAGGGTCAGTCCCGCGAAGGCCGCGCGGGTCTTCACATCCCGTCCGAACCGCTCTGCCGCCCGGTCGCGCACGAAGGCCAGCCGGGCCGGATTGAATTTGTGCAGCGGCGCGAACGGCCCGCGCGCGTCCCACCACTCCGCCGCCTGGGCCGAGAATCGGGCCACATCGGCGGGGTCGATCGAGGGGCCGGCGGCCCCGTCGTTGAAATCCGCGCCGCTTTGGGGTTTGCGCGCCGATAGCGTGTCGTTAGAAGCGGCCATGGGCCGAGGGATGAACCTGCGCGGCCCTCCATGCAAGATGGGGCGATCCGTCACGATGACGCGGCCTGCTACGACGCGACTGGTTATGAAGTTCGGCGGCACCTCGATGGGTGACCTTGAACGCATCCGCCGGGCCGCCCGCATCGTCGCGGCCGAGGCGGCCGCGGGCAAGCAGGTCGCCGTCGTCGTCTCCGCCATGGCCGGCAAGACCAATGAACTGGTCGCCTGGACCGACGGCGCGGGGCGGCCGGGGCAGGGCATCGCCCTTTCGGACGATGAATATGACATCGTCGTCGCCTCGGGCGAACAGGTCACCGCCGGCCTGTTGGCCCTGACCCTGCGCAATATGGGGCTGAACGCCCGCAGCTGGATGGGCTGGCAGATCCCCATCCTCACCGACGACGCCCACGGACGGGCCCGGATCGAGGACGTGCCCGGCGAGGTGCTGGGCGCTGCCATGGACAAGGGCGAGATCGCCGTGGTCCCCGGCTTCCAGGGCGTCAGCCGCTCGGGCCGGATCACCACCCTGGGCCGGGGCGGGTCGGATACCTCCGCGGTCGCCGTGGCGGCGGCCCTGGACTGCCCGTGCGACATCTACACCGACGTGGACGGCGTCTACACCACCGACCCCCGGATCGAGTCCAGGGCCCGCCGGCTCGAAAAGATTTCCTACGAGGAAATGCTGGAAATGGCCTCGCTCGGGGCCAAGGTGCTGCAGACCCGTTCGGTCGAACTGGCCATGGCCAAGCGCGTGCCGCTGCGGGTCCTGTCCAGCTTTATTGAACCCGACGAAAACGGCGTCCTGCCCGCCAAGTCCGGCACATTGATCTGCGACGAGGAGGAAATCGTGGAAAAACGCATCGTATCCGGCGTGACCATGAGCCGTGACGAGGCCCGGATCACCCTGCTGGGCCTGTCCGACCGGGTCGAGGCTCCGGCCGACGTCTTCACGCGGCTGGCCGAGGCCAACGTCAATGTCGACATGATCGTCCAGAGCCAGGCCCGCACGGGGGACGCCGTCAACCTGACCTTCACCACCGGCCGTCGCGACGCCGCCCGGGCCGCTGAATTGATGCGCGCCGCCCAGGGCCAGCTCGGCTTCGAGGAGCTGCGCGTTGACGAGGATGTGGCCAAGGTCTCGGTCGTCGGCGTCGGCATGCGCAGTCACGCGGGTGTGGCCCAGACCATGTTCCGGGCCCTCGCCGACAAGGGCGTGAAATTTCAGGCCATCTCGACATCCGAGATCAAGATCAGCGTATTGATCGATGCCGCCTATGCGGAACTGGCCGTTCGTGCGCTTCATGCGGCGTATGGACTCGAGGCAGTCTAGGATTCAAGCCGGACGGTGCCCATCTGCGGCGTCGTTCATCAGGAGGGGCCATGCCGGTTGGCGGATTGACGACGGGGCCACGGAACCTCCTTCGCCAGATTCGCGAAGCCATGGCCGGTGCCCAGCCGGCCCAGGACCGGCTCGACACCGTCGTCCGTATCATCGCCCAGTCGATGGTGGCCGAGGTCTGTTCGATCTATCTGCGCCGCGCCTCGGGCGAGCTTGAACTGTTCGCCACCCAGGGCCTGAAGCCTGAGGCCGTCCACACCACCCGGCTGCGGCCCGGTGAGGGTCTGGTCGGCGAGGTGGCGCGATCCGCTGCCCCCATCAGCCTGTCGGACGCCCCGTCCCATCCCAGCTTCGCCTACCGGCCGGAGACGGGCGAGGATCCCTATCACGCCTTCCTCGGTGCCCCCCTGCTGCGCGGGGGGCGGGCCATCGGTGTCCTGGTCGTCCAGAACCGCTCCGAGCGGCGCTATGACGACGAGGAAGTCGAGGACATCCAGACCATCGCCATGGTCCTGGCCGAGACCGTGGCCTCGGGCGAACTGCTCGCCCAGGACGAACTGCGCGACATCGAGGTGGCCCCGCACCGGCCCGAGCGGCTCAAGGGCCAGCGGTTCGCCGAGGGTCTGGCCTATGGCCATGTCATTCTGCACGAGGCGCCGGTTCCGCCCGAAAACCTGCTGGCCGAGAACCAGCAGGTCGAGGAGATCCGCCTGCGCGAGGCCCTGATCACGCTCAAGGCCGGCATCGACTCCATTCTCGACGGGGGCCAGGGCAAGCTGGCGGGCCAGTCGTTCGAGGTGCTGGAAACCTACCGCATGTTCGCCGACGACCGCGGCTGGAACCGGTCGCTGGAAGAGGCCGTGCGCACCGGCCTGACCGCCGAGGCCGCCGTCGACCGTGTCCGCAACGAGCACCGGGCCCGCTTCGCCCAGGCCCGCGACCCCTATATCAAGGAGCGGCTGCACGATTTCGAGGACCTGGCCAACCGGCTGCTGCGCGTCCTGGCCGGCGACAGACCCGGTGAACGTGACATCCCGCCTGATGCCATCCTGGTGGCCCGCAACCTCGGTCCCGCCGACCTGCTGGAGTATCCGCGTCACAAGCTGCGCGGCCTGCTGCTGGAGGAGGGTTCGGCCGCCAGCCATGCCGCCATCGTCGCCCGTGCGCTGCAGATCCCCTGTGTCGGCCGCATCATGGGCCTTCGCGACCGGCTGTCCGAGGGCGATCTGGTCATCGTCGACGGCGAGACGGGCGAGGCCTATCTGCGGCCCCGGCCCGACATGCTGTCTGCCGTCCAGTCCCGCATGCTGGTCCGCAGCGAGCGTCAGGCCGAGTTCGCCAAGCTGCGCGACGTCCCGGCGGTCACGCTCGACGGCACCCGGATCACCGTCCTGACCAATGCCGGCCTCGCCGTCGATCTGGAAAATCTGGACGCGACGGGGGCCGAGGGCATCGGCCTGTTCCGCACCGAATTCCAGTTCATGGTCTCCGAGGAACTGCCGCGCCTGACCAGCCAGACGGCCCTTTACAAACTGGTTCTGGACACGGCCGGCGACCGGCCCGTCACCTTCCGCACCCTCGATATCGGCGGCGACAAGGTGCTGCCCTATCTGGAGACCGAGCGGGAAGAGAATCCGGCCCTGGGCCGTCGTGCCATCCGTCTCGGCCTCGACCGGCCCGGCCTGCTGCGTCTGCAGCTGCGCGCCCTGCTGGCCGCCGCCGCCGGGCGGGAACTGCGCGTGATGTTCCCGATGATCGCCACGGTCGATGAATTCCGCGCCGCGCGCGAACTGGTCGATGTGGAATGCGCCTGGGCCAGGCGCCGGGGCCGGGCCCTGCCGGCCCTGCTGCGTGTCGGGGCCATGATCGAATGCCCGTCGCTGCTCTGGCACCTGGACGCGCTTCTGCCCCTGACCGATTTTGTCTCGGTCGGGACCAATGACCTCTTCCAGTACATGTTCGCCGCCGACCGGACGAACCCGCTGGTGTCCGACCGCTACGATCCGCTGTCGCCGCCGGCCCTGCGCGCCCTGGGCGAGATCCAGAAGAAATGCGCCGACACCGGAACGCCGGTGTCCGTATGCGGAGAACTGGCCGGCCGGCCGCTGGAGGCCTTCGCCCTGCTGACCCTGGGCTTCACCCGTCTTTCGGCCCCGGCCGGCGGTGTGGGCCCGGTCAAGCGGATGATCCTCTCGGCCGATCTGGGGGCTGCCCGCCGCGGCATGGCGAACCTTCTCGGCTCGTCCGCCGGCTCGATCCGGGGCGAGCTCGAATCCCTGGCGCGGAAGTTGAACGTCACGATCTGAACCGTCCCGGTCCGACACGCCGGGATGCTTAACAAATCGTTGATCGGGCGGCTCTAATGAGTTATCCACAAGCCGGAACGTGGTGGTCTGCGGGGGCAGGCCCGAACTGTCATCCCGATATGATACAGGCCGCGGGTAAGAGTATGGCGATGCGTGGAGAGCCCCCGCATTCGCAGAGTGTGGGGTCAGGCGTAATGGCGCTGGATACGGGGGGAATCCCCGAAGAGCTCAGGGCTCATCCAGACTGGAAGGATGTCGTTCCTTCCGTCACGGACGCGCCGACTCTGGGCGATGGCCTGCGTATTGCCCGTGAACATTCCGGCCGCTCGCTGGCGGAACTCTCCAGCCTCACCCGCGTGCCCACCCGCTATCTGACGGCGCTGGAGCAGAACGACTTCTCGACCCTGCCCAACCGCGTCTTCTCGATCGGCTATGTGCGCGCCTACGCCGGCTGCCTGGGCCTCGACGAACAGCTCGCGGTCGAGCGGTTCAAGCGCGAGAGCCCGGATCCCTCGGTGCCGCTCCAGGCTCCGGTCGGCGTCGCCTTCGAGGAGGTCCGCCGTTATTCGCCGCGCCTGATCGCCGCCGGTCTGGCCCTCGTCATCGCCGTGGTCGGCTGGAACGTCTTCCAGCGCGTCAGCCTGATGCGTGCGCCCCAGCCCTCGGACCTCGTGTCCACCCCCGAAAGCTGGACCCTGGGGGCCGTGCCCGGCCAGACTGCGGCCCTGTCCCTGACGGCGCCGCGGGCCGCCCCGCCCGACCAGACCATTCCGGCCCTCTACATCACCCCGGGTCTGGAAGAGGAACTGACCGGCATCGATCCGACCTCGCCCGAGGCCATGGCCGCCGCCGCCGCCGGCGCACAGCCGGTCCAGCGGGCGTTCAATCCCCGCGGTGCCATCTACGGCGTTTCGGCCAATGCCTCCCAGGTGGTGATCCAGGCCCGCAAGGCCGCCAGCCTGGTGGTCACCATGGCCGACGGCCGGGTGCTGTTCGCCCGCCAGCTGGCGGCCGGCGATGCCTGGCGTGCGCCCGCCGGGGTGGCGGCCATGGTGGATGTCTCGAGCCATTTCGCCGATTTCGACGTCTATCTGAACGGCGAACATGCCGGCACCCTGACCGCGGAAAAGACGCCGCTCAGCCAGTTGGACGCCCGTGCCCAGGTTCTGGCCCGTCAGGCGGCGGCCGAGGTCGCGGCCCGTACCCAGGCGGCCCAGGCCCAGGCCCAGGCTCAGGCCCTGGCCCAGGCTGAAGCCCAGGCGCGCGCCGCCACGGTCCAGCCGGCGATGGCTGTCACACCCGGCGGCTGATTGCGGTCCGGCCGTCGTGGCCATGTCGCCTTCCAGCGACTATGTTGCGGGCCTCATGAGCTCTGACCTTTCCCATATCCGCCCCTGGCGCCACATCGAGCGCCGCAAGAGCCGCCAGATCATGGTCGGGTCCGTGCCCGTCGGCGGCGGCGCGCCGATCTCGGTCCAGTCGATGACCAATACGCCGACCTCCGACGCGGCGGCGACGCTGGAGCAGATCCGCCAGCTCGAGGAGGCCGGGGCCGACATCGTCCGTGTCTCCTGCCCGGACCAGGACTCGACCGCCGCCTTCCGGACCATCGCCCGCGAGTCCCGCGTGCCGCTCGTCGCCGACATCCATTTTCACTACAAGCGCGGCATCGAGGCCGCCGAGGCGGGCGCCGCCTGCCTGCGGATCAACCCGGGCAATATCGGCTCGGCCGACCGCGTCCGCGAAGTCATCCAGGCCGCCCGCGATCACGGCTGTTCCATGCGGATCGGCGTCAACGCCGGCTCGCTGGAGAAGGAGCTGCTGGAAAAATACGGCGAGCCCTGTCCCGAGGCCATGGTCGAGAGCGCCCTCAACCACGCCCGCATCCTGCAGGACCACGATTTCCACGAGTTCAAGATATCGGTGAAGGCCTCTGACCCCTTCCTGACCGTCGCCGCCTATCAGCAGCTGGCCGAGGCCATCGACTGCCCGCTGCATCTCGGCGTCACCGAGGCCGGGCCACTGCGCTCGGGCACCATCAAGTCCGCCATCGGCCTGGGCAGCATGCTTTGGGCCGGCATCGGCGACACCATCCGTGTCTCCCTCGCCGCCGATCCGGTCGAGGAGATCAAGGTCGGGTTCGATATCCTCAAATCGCTGGGCCTGCGCCACCGCGGGGTGAACATCATCGCCTGCCCGTCGTGTGCCCGTCAGGGCTTCAACGTCATCGAGACCGTCGGCATCCTTGAGGAGCGGCTGGCCCATGTGACGACGCCGATGTCGCTGTCGATCATCGGCTGCGTCGTCAATGGACCGGGCGAAGCGCTGTACACGGACGTCGGCTTCACCGGCGGCGGGGCCGGGTCGGGCATGGTCTATGTCAACGGCAAGATGGCCCACAAACAGCACAACGACGGCATGATCGACCACATCGTCGAACTGGTGGAAGCCAGGGCCGCCGAGCTGGATGCCGCACGCGCCGCCACCCTCGAAGCCGCCGAATAAGCATGAAGCTCTACATCACCGCCCCGTCCCCCTTCGCCCGCAAATGCCGGATCGTGGCCCGTGAGAAGGGCCTGATCGACCGGATCGAGGAGGTCGTGGTCGACCCCTATGCCAACGCCCCGGAACTGCTGGCCTCCAATCCGGTGGTCCAGGTCCCGACCCTGATCGCGGAGGACGGCCTGCCGGTCAGCGACAGCCCGGTGATCTGCGACTATCTCGACGCCCTGGGCGACGGCCCCCGCCTGCTGCCCGCCGACGGGCCGGAGCGCCTGCGCGTGCGCCGGCTCGAGACCCTGGGCAACCAGGCGCTGGAGATGGGCGTCAAACTGGTGCTGGAAAAGCGCCGACCCGAACACGAGCGCTCGCCGGGCTGGATCGCCCGCTGGACCGAAAACATGGGTCGCGCCCTCGATGCGCTGGAAGCGGCCCGGCCCGATCCGGCCCGGCTGGATCTCGGCGTCATCACCGCCGGCGTCGCCGTGACCTGGATCGGCTTCCGCCATCCGGACTTTGATCTGGCGACGGGGCGACCCGGACTGGTTGCGCTTCAGGCCGCCCTGGAAGCCCGGCCGAGCTTTGCCGGGACCCGGCCGGGATAAGCCTCCCTGTCACTTTTCGGGCGATTGACCCTGTCCACCCACACTGCCAAGTAAGGGGCAGGCTCACCTGGGGGGTGCGCCGTGCCTCGTGGGGAAGTCTCATGTTTTCTAACCGTTCTGCGCGGCTTGGCGTGCGTGTGCTCGCGCTCGTCGGTGTGGCGCTTTCGCTGCCCGCCTGTGCCACCATCACGCGTGGCTCCAGCCAGGAATTCACCGTCCAGAGCACGCCGCCCGGTGCCCGTGTCTCGACGTCCAACGGCTTCCAGTGTGAAGCCACGCCCTGCACCTTCCGCATGCCGCGCAAGGACGCCTTCCGCGCCAGCGTCTCGATGGACGGCTATGTGACCCAGGAACACCAGATCACCAGCGGCATTTCGGGCAGCGGTGCCGCCGGCATGGCCGGCAATGTCATCTTCGGTGGCGTGATCGGCGCTGTCGTCGACGGCTCGTCGGGTGCCATGAACGACCTGAGCCCCAATCCTCTGGTGGTCATCCTGCGCACCCCGGCCGAGGAGCGTGCCTGGCAGGCTGCCGAGGCCGAACGTGCCCGCGCTGCCGCCGCTGCGCCGGCCCAGTAAGGCGTTCGACATCGACGCGGAGGGCGGGATCGGCGCAGGCCGGTCCCGCCCTTTTTCGTTCGGCCCGGCCCTTCTGCCCGCGGCAACGCCTGAAGCCCCGCCCCCGCCGGCAAGGCCCATCGCCGCGCCGCATCGACAGGGCGGCGTCCGTCGGAGTAAACACCGCCTCCCGTTTTGAAGAGGCGCTTCCCCCTTGCGACTGCCCCAGGCCCGGCTCGATCAGGTGCTCGACCGCTTCCACCAGGTGGAGGCGCGGATGGGCGCGGCCAGCGACGGCCAGGAGATCGTCCGCCTGTCCAAGGAACATGCGGAGATGAAGCCGGTCGCCGACGCCGTCATGGCGCTGGCGAGAACGCGGGCAGAGATGGCTGACCTCGAAGCCATGGCGGCCGATCCGGAGATGGCCGAGATGGCCGCCGACGAGCTTCAGGCCTTCAAGGAGCGGCTGCCCGACATGGAGCGGGACGTGGCCCTGCTGCTGGCCCCGCGCGACGCCGACGAGAATGCCTCGGCCGTGCTGGAAGTCCGTGCCGGCACCGGCGGCGACGAGGCCGCCCTGTTCGCCGGTGACCTGTTCCGCATGTATTCCCGCTATGCCTCCACCCGCGGCTGGAGGGTCGAGCTGGACTCGGCCACCGAGGGCGACGCCGGTGGCTACAAGGAGATCATCGCTACCGTGACCGGCGACGGCGTCTTCGGCCGGTTGAAGTTCGAGAGCGGTGTCCACCGCGTCCAGCGCGTGCCGACTACCGAGGCCGGCGGCCGCATCCACACCTCGGCCGCGACCGTCGCCGTCCTGCCCGAGGTTGAGGATGTCGAGATCGAGATCCACGACAAGGACATCCGCATCGACACCTTCCGCGCCTCGGGCTCGGGCGGCCAGCACGTCAACAAGACCGATTCCGCCGTCCGCATCACCCATTTCCCGTCGGGGATCGTGGTGACCTCCTCGGAGAAGTCGCAGCACGTCAACCGCGACAAGGCGATGAAGAACCTGCGCGTCCGCCTCTATGACATGCAGCGCCAGATGAAGGACGACGCCCGCTCCGACTCGCGCAAATCCCAGGTCGGCTCGGGTGACCGGTCCGAGCGCATCCGCACCTACAACTTCCCCCAGGGCCGGGTCACCGACCACCGTATCGGCCTGACCCTGCACAGCCTGCCGCAGATCCTCGAGGGCGACATCGACCCCCTGCTCAACGCCCTGATCGCCGAAGACCAGGCGGCCCGTCTGGCGGACCTTGAGGCGGAGTTCGGCTAGAGAAGCCCAGACATCTCCCTCCCCCGGCGGGGGAGGGAGAACCGCAATTCACCTCTTCCGAATTCTCCGCCTCAGCAGCCGGTCCGACAGCGCCTCGGCGTATTTCAGCGTAAAGGCCAGGGCCGCCGGCGAACCCCGCTTCGGCCCCACCGTATCGGCGACCACCGCCCCGCGCTCACCGATCGCCAGGGGCGGGCCGGTGGTGGTGTCGACTGCCGTCTGATGCTCGATCTCGGCGTTCAGCTCGGCCCCCATCAGCACGATCTGCACCGTCAGCCAGGTCCACAGCAGGAAGCCCATCATCGCCGCCAGGGGGCCGTAGTAGGCCGTACGGACGAAGGTCTGCAGATACCAGCTGAAGATCAGCGACAGGGCGAGGCTGAGCAGGGCCGCGAAGACGGCCCCGGGGGTCAGCCAGCGCAGCCGTGCCTTCTGCCGGCACGGTCCATGGCGGTAGATGACCGTCAGGATCGCGACATAGACCAGCAGCAGGACGGGCCAGCGCAACGGCGCCAGATGGGCCCATTCATCGGCCAGGCCGAGGACGCCCAGCACCACCGGCACGCCCACCACCAGCCCTGCGGACAGCAGCACCGCCAGCATTCCGGAGACGGTGAACCCCATGCACATCAGATTGTACCGGATGAAGTTTCGCCGTTCGACCTCGTGATAGGCGACGTTCAGTCCGTAGAAGAGCACCTTGATCGCGCCATTGGCGCTCCACAGGGACAGGGCCAGGGTCCAGACAAGGGTGAAGGTCAGGGTGGTGGTGGTGTTCCCCGCCAGCCGCTGCATCTCGGCCCCGAGGAACTGCGCCACGCCCGGGGGCAGGAAGGAATAGAGGAACTGCAGCCGGGCCCAGGCGTCCGCCGGATCGGCGAACAGGCCATAGAGGGTCACAAAGGCCGCCAGGGTCGGGAACAGGGACAGCATGACGAAAAAGGTCACACCGCCCGAGAGGAAGCCGATCCGGTCCCCGAAATAGGACATGCCCAGCCGCCAGAAGATGTCGGTCCAGCCCTTGTGCGGAATGTGCTCGGGCCGCTGCGCCAGCCGTCCGCGGCCGGGTTCCCTTGCATCCAGCTCCTCGGGCGTCGGCGGGCGCGGGGGCTCCGGCCGTTCCTTGCGCAGGTCCAGGCCGATTCTGTGCCCGCGGCTGTACAGCAGGTGCGCGGCCACGGCCCCGGCCGCCAGTCCGCCGACGATGGCGCCGAACACACCCCGGACGCCGATACCTCCGGCCTTTTTCGGTCTGCCCCGCATCCCGCCCACAACGGCTCCTTCGGTGCCTGTGTTCCGCCGCTTGCACAGCGGGCCATGGTACGGCACGAAACGCCATGGTCGAGCTGCCAATTTCTTCTGCTGCCGGTACCGTGGCCGCCATGTGGCGCTACCCGGTCAAGGGCTTCACGCCCGAGCCGTTGGACCGCGTCGAACTGCCGACCGGCGGCTGGTTCCCCGGTGACCGGATATTCGCTGTCGAGGACGGCCCCTCGGGCTTCGACCGCGACGCGCCCGAACACCTGCCCAAGCAGAAATTCACCGTCCTGATGCGCACCGCCGAGGTCGCCGGAATCCGGACGCGCTGGAATGAAGCCACCCGGATGATGGATGCCGTCTCGGATGATCACGGCTCGATCTCGTTTTCCGTCGACGATCCCCGGTCGTCCGACTTTTTCACGGCCTGGCTGACGGATGTGCTGGGCGACGCCGTCGCCGGCCCCTTGCGGCTGGTCTCGGCCGAGGGGCTCGACCACCGGTTTACGGATCACCCGCTTGGGCGCATCTCCCTGCTCAATCTGGCCAGCGTGCGCGATTTCGAGGCCCGCGTCGGCCGCCCGGTCGATCCGCGCCGCTTTCGCGCCAATGTCTGGATCGAGGGCTGGCCGGCCTGGATCGAGAACGAGTGCAGCGACCGCGACCTGACCCTCGGCGCGGCGCGCCTGCGCGGGGTCAAACCGATCGTCCGTTGCGCCGCGGCCCATGTGGATCCGGACACGGGCGAGCGCGATTTCGATCTGGTCCCGGCGCTGTTCGGCCTCTATGGCCACCGCTGGTTCGGCCTGTATGCGACCCTTGCCGCGGGCGGTGCGGTGCGCGTCGGTGATCGCGTGGAGATCAAATGACCCAAACGCTCGTCACGGCCTGGAAGGCCGCCACAGCGACGCTCAAGGCCGGCCGCATCGACAGTCCCTCGATCGACGCCCGCCTGCTGCTGGAGGTCGCCACCGGTGCGACCCGCACCGACATCCTGACCGACCCCTATCGCCCCGTGACGCCGGACCAGCAGGCCACGCTCGACGCCTTCATCGAACGCCGCCTGCGCCGCGAGCCGGTCTCGCGCATCCTCGGCAGGAAGGGCTTCTGGAAGATCATGCTGAACGTCACCCCCGACGTGCTCAGCCCCCGCCCGGACACCGAGGCCATCCTCGATGTCGTCATGCTGGCCTATCCGCCGCACCAGGCCTTCGAGATGATCGATCTCGGCACCGGCTCCGGCGCCATCCTGCTGGCCACCCTGGCCGAGCGCGCCGGAGCCCGCGGCGTCGGCACCGACATCTCCTTCGAGGCCCTGGCCGTGGCCCGGGAGAATGCGACCAACCTCGAACTCGACAACCGCGCCACCTTCCTGCGCACCGAATGGGCCGCGGGCTTCGGCGACGACAGCTTCGACCTGGTGGTCTCCAACCCGCCCTATATTCCTTCGGGCGACATACCCGGCCTCGACCCCGAGGTCCGCGAGCATGACCCGCATCTGGCCCTGGACGGCGGCCCCGACGGCCTCGTGGCCTATCGCGAACTGGCCCCCGAGATCCGCCGCATCCTTCGCCCGGACGGCATCTTCGCCGTCGAGATCGGCTGGGACCAGGGCCCGCAGGTCAAGGCCCTGTTCGAGGCCGCGGGCTTCGAAGGCGTCATCGTCGTCAAGGACCTGTCCGACCGCGACCGCGTGGTCACCAACGGCCCGGACCCCCGGACAAACCCGATCCCGAAGATGTAGCCCTGCCCCCCGGCGGGGGAGGAGGGGCGGTGGCGGGCGCGCCAACAAACCCCTTGGAAACCGGCCCGGCCCGCGCTAAGTCTTCGTCTGTCTCCCACCCAAAACGCACGCCTTGGTCCGTTTCCGGCCCATCCACGCGCGCTCAGGGCATGTGAAGGTCTGGCCAGATCGGCCGGGCGGACCACGGGGCGGCGACGTATTTCCGATCACATCGTCAGCGGGGATTGGCCCCGGAACGAAGCGGAACGACCCAACGGACAGCACCGGCGGCCAACGCCCCGGACCGTCCCTCATAAAAAGCACGGTATCGTCCGATGAGAGATTTCAAGGGCATGAAGCGTCAGCGCGGACGCAACAGGAAGCCCGGCGGCGGCAGCGGCGGCGGCAGCAATGCCAATGCCACCAATCCCAACCGTTCGTGGGATTCCCAGGGCCCCGAGAACATCAAGGTCCGCGGCAATGCCCAGACCGTCTATGAACGCTACATGCAGCTGGCGCGCGACGCCTCGGCCGCCGGCGACCGCGTCCTGGCCGAGAACTACACCCAGCACGCCGAACACTATTTCCGCGTCCTGCGTGCCCTCCAGCCCTCGCGCCCCGTCTCCGAGATCGCCCAGCGCGAACTGGCCGGCCAGGGCTTCGACATCGATTTCGAGGACGAGACCGGGGCCCAGGCAGCCGCCATCATGGCGGCCGAAAAGGTCGAGGCCGACCGCCTCGCCCAGATCGAGGCCCGCCAGCGCGAGGCCGAGGAACGCCAGAACGATCGCTCGAACGATCGTCCCCATGACCGTCAGGCCGAACAGCCCCGCCGTGAATGGCGCGACCGCGACGACCAGCCGCGGCAGGACCGCGAACCGCGCGAGCCCCGTCCCGAGAACGACGGCGGCTTCAACGCCGACGGCAGCCGCCGCGAGACCCGTCGCGAGCGCTGGGAGCGCCGCCAGCAGGAACGCAACGCCCGCTTTGAACGCGAAGGCGGCGAGCCCCGTCCCGAGGGCGACGCCCCGACGGCCGAACCGGCCGAGGCTGCGCCCGAGGTCCGCGCCGAACGCGCTGAGCGGCCCGCGCGCGCCGAACGCCCCGAGCGCAAGCCCCGCCGTGATGCCGGCGTGGCCACCGACGATGGTCCCGCGGCCCTGCCGGGCTTCCTGACCCGTTCGACCGCCCCGGCCCCGGCCGCGGTGCCGGACGTCGTCGAGGCCGCTGCGGACGACGGGGCACCCGCGCCCAAACGCCGCGCTCCGCGCCGCAAGGCCGAGGCCCCCGCCGAGGACTGACCGGCCCGCCGCTTACGACGCGAGCCCGCTTGACGCGACCGTCCATGACTGGCCCAAAGAACGCCCCGACCTGTTCCGGAGCGCCCATGTCCCGCCTCTTGCGGCCGACGGCCCTGAGTTTTGTGGCCACGAGTCTTCTGGCCAGTCTCGTCCTGGCTGCTTGCGCCTCCACGCCGCCACCCCCTCCGCCGCCGCCCGGCGGGACCGGTGGTCCGGTCGCCCTGCGCGACTGGCGCGGCATCGTCACCGCCGGTGACCGCGACCGCTACAGCCGCCGCGAGGCCGCCTGGTCCCTGGCCCTGCAGCAGGCGCGCCGCCAGCCCGGCTCGGGTGACCTGACCGGTCTCGGCGACCTGATTGACCCCCGCGCCGCGCGCGCCCCTGTTGCGCCCCCGCCCGGCGACTATCGCTGCCGCACCGTCAAACTGGGCTCCCAGGGCGGCGAGGAAGGCCTCGGCTTTGTCGTCTACGGCTGGTTCGCCTGCCGCATCGAAGCGACGCCGAACGGGCTGAAATTTTCCAAGGTGACCGGCAGCCAGCGCCCCGGGGGCCTGCTGTTCCCCGAGAACGACCGCCAGATGGTCATGCTGGGCTCCCTCGCCCTGGCCGAGGAGCCGCCCGCCAACTCCTACGGCCAGAGGCCCGACCGCGACCTGATCGCCGTCCTGGAACGGATCGGTGACCGCCGCTGGCGGCTGGTCATCCCCTGGCCCCAGGCCGAGTCCAACCTCGACCTGATCGAACTGGTGCCCGGCTGAGCATGCCCGCGTCGGATCGGGAGGTCCCGAAGGGCCGACGACCGCGGCCCGACAAAATTGCCATCGTCGGTGCGGGTCCGTCCGGCCTCGCGGGAGCCCTCATGCTGGCGCGGCAGGGGCGGGATGTCGTCGTCTTCGAGCGGTTCGAACAGGCCGGGCCGGTCGGGGCCGGCTTCATGCTCCAGCCGACCGGGCTGGCAGTGCTCGATGCCCTCGGCCTGACCCCGGCGGTCGAGGCCATGGCCCAGCCGATCGACCACATCTTCGGACGCGAGGCCCGGCGCGGCCGCATCGTCCTGGATGTCCGCTACGACGACCTGCATCGCCCGCGACTCGCGCTCGGTGTCCACCGGGCGGCCCTGTTCGACGTCCTTCACCGGGCCTGTCTCGAGGCCGGTATCCGGTTCGAGACCGGCCGCGAGATGGTCGCCGCCGAGGCGGGCCGGGTGACGGACGCGCGCGGTCGCTCCACCCCGGCCTTCGACCTGGTCATCGACGCCTCCGGTGCGCGCTCGCGGATCGCCGCCGGCCTCGGGGCCGCGCCGCGCCCGCTGGCCTGGGGGGCCCTGTGGGGCACCGTGCCCTGGCCGGGCGAGCCCTTCGACCCCCGCGCCCTGCAACAGGTCTACCGCGGCGCCTCCAAGATGGTCGGCGTCCTGCCGGTCGGGGCCCGGCCCGGCAGCCCGGATCGCCTCGCCACCTTCTTCTGGAGCCTGCGGACCGAAGACCATGCCGCCTGGCGGGGTGCCGGCCTCGACGCCTGGAAGGCCGGAGTCCGGACCCTCTGGCCCGAGACCGCCGGCCTGCTGGAGACCTTCACCGACCCGGACCAGCTGACCCTCGCCCGCTACGGCCATCACACCCTGACCCGCCCCGTCGCCGACCGGCTGGCGATCATCGGCGACGCGGCTCATTCGACCAGTCCGCAGCTGGGCCAGGGGGTCAATATGGGCCTGCTCGATGCCTGGAGCCTGGCCGGGGTCCTGGCGTCGCATACCGATCTGTCGGAGGCCCTGTCCGCCTATGCCGCCACGCGCCGGTGGCATGTGCGGCTCTATCAGGCCCTCAGTCTCGGCTTCACCCCCTTCTACCAGGCCGACGGCCGGGTTCTGCCCTGGGTCCGCGACCATATCCTGGGCAAGGTGTCGCGGCTGCCGCTGTCGCCGCGCCTGCTGGCGGCCACCGTTTCGGGCCTGCTGCTGGACCCGCGCCCGTCACACCGCCCTTGACCCGGATCGCCCGGACCGTGAATCTCGCACGGCGGGATGGTCCCGCCCTGTCAGGAGGTTCTCATGCGCGGCGTCAGCATCACCATCGGCTCGGTCATCGCAGTCGTCATCGTCCTGGCCGTCGTCATGATCGGCCTGCCGACCTACAACGTTTACTCCAAGCAGATGCAGGGCAAGGCCGCCTATGAACAGGCCGTCCAGGATCGCCGCATCCGCGTGCTCGAGGCCCAGGCCGCCCTCGACTCGGCCCAACTGACCGCCCAGGCCGAGGTCGCCCGCGCCCGCGGCACCAATGAGGCCAACCGCATCATGGCTGAAAGCCTCGGCGGGCCGGAGAACTACCTGCGCTGGGCCTATATCGACATGCTCAAGGAAACCGCGGGCAAGGCCGGCCGCGAAACCATCTACATCCCCACCGAGGCCGGCATGCCCGTCCTCGAGGCGGGCCGGGTCTCGCGCCGCCAGACCGAGTAGGGCTGACCGCCGTCAGGGCTTGGGCGTGCAGGCAAGCGGCTGCCGGTAGAGGGCACCGCTCGGGTCGAGACGCCGCGCCTCGGCCAGCTGGCGATCGGCGTCCCCGCATCGTCCCAGCGCCGCAAGCGCCGAGGCATAGGAATGCCTTACGGGGGCGACCTCGGGGACCAGTGCGACCGCCCGCTCGCAATAGGGCAGACCCCTTTCCGCCTGTCCGGCCCGGATCAGGATGTAGCAGTGGTTGTTCAGCGCGCCCGGATCGTCCGGCTGCAGATCGACGGCGCGCTTGCTGTCGACGAGGGCGGCGTCGAATTCGCCGAGCCGCTCCAGTGCACCCGCCCGGTTACTCAGGTCTTCGGCGCTTTCCGCGGGCAGGGCGATGAACATCGCGCGGGCCGGCTCGAAGAGCGCCGCGTCACCCGTCTTCAGGATGCCGAGGATCCGCACCAGCACGAAGAAGCGAAGCCCGTCGTCGATCGGCCGCCGGTCCCGCGGATCGCCCGCTACCGACGGATCCTCGATCAGCATCAACCAGGCCAGACGTGCGTCCGCCAGGGCCTCGGCCTCACGACCGGTGTGCCGGTAGGTGTCGCCGCGGAAGGTGTGGAAGATGAGGTCCGACCGGATCGACTGACCCGGCTGCTGGGCCTTGTCGTAGAAGCTCATGGCCGAGGCGTAGTCGCCTTCGATATAGGCCCGGGTGCCCAGGTTGATCATGGCCAAGGCATAGGCCGGTGTCCCTTGCCCCGCGGCGTCGGCGCAGGCCTGCCAGTCGACGGTCTCGAACGCCCCCCGGCAGGCCGGCGGCGGGGGAACCTCCTGGACCTGTGACGACCCGGTGGCGAGCGCCAGGATGAATGCGAGTTCGATCATCGGGTTACCTTGGTCAGCCGCAGGTCATGATAGTCATAGCTGAAGTCCGCATCCGGGCTGACGGCCTTCATCGTCGCGGACACGGGCCGGCCGTTCTCCAGCTTGAAGGTGATGAAGACATCCTCCTCGCGCTTGTCGGGGAAGCGGGTCCGCAGGGTGTCGCCGTCATACGGCTCGACGGGCCCCTGCAGGGCCGGGGTCCGGCTGAAGCTCAGCCACAGCTGCAGGTCGCGGGCCTGGATGGTGATGTCGCCGTACCAAGGGTCGCGCCAGGTTCCGGCATAGGCCGCCAGCGGCAGGGACGGTGGTGCGCCCGCCGCCTGTTTCGCGTCGATCGCGGTCGCGGCCTCGATCGATTTGGCATTCCCCTCGGCCTGCAGTCGAACCCCGTCCGCGACCCAGTCGAAGCCCGTCTTTCCCATGACGATGTCGGTGATGCCGCTGCGCAGGGCGCGGGTCAGGAAGCTCTCCTCGGCATTGGTGAAGTAGCTGAAGCCGGCGTTGCGCCCGGGGATCAGCACCGTGCCCGAGACATAGCCGGGGGCCCCGCCGCCGTGGGTGATCATCCGCTCGCCGCGATAGTCCTGCACCTGCCAGCCGGTGGCATAGGTCGAAGCGATGGCCCGTCCGGGCAGGGTCTCGGTCGGCCCGGCCGAGCTGGAGATGATGATGTTGGGCCGCCACATCTCATTGGCCCGGGCTTCGGAATACAGCCGCGTCCCGTCCGGCAGTTCGCCGCGCGCCAGCTGCACCGCGATCCATTTGGCCCAGTCGACCGGGGTGGTGACGAAGCCGCCGGCCGCCCCCGCCGAGGACCAGTTCCAGACCTCCTGGATCGACTGGCCGATGGTCCGCATCTCGCCCTGGTAGCGCAGCGGCGGCCCGACCCGTCCGTGCGGCAGGGCCGATTTCGCCGGATCGGCCCCACTCATCAGCGGCAGGGTTTCGGTCATGCCCAGCCGGTCGAGGATGCGGGTCTGGATGAAGTCCTCCCACGCCATGCCCGAGGCCGCCGCGACCACCTCGCCGGCCACCACGAACATCAGGTTGCAGTAGTGGTAGGTGGTCCGGAAACTGTCCTCGATCGGCACATGGGGCACGGCGGCCATGATCTCGGCCCGCGTCCGGTCGCTGTTGGGCCAGAACAGCAGGTCCCCGGCGCCGAGTCCGAAGCCGATCCTGTGGCTGACCAGATCGCGCACCGTGACCATGTCGTTCAGCTCGGGTTTGGACAGGCTGAAGCCGGGCAGATAGGTCCGCACCGGCTCGTCCCACTTCACCTTGCCCTCGTCGATCAGGATGGCGAGGGCGGCGCAGGTCACCGCCTTGGTGTTGGAGGCGATGGCGAACAGGGTGTGCTCATTCACCGCCGCCCCGCCGATGGACCGCGCGCCATAGCCGCGCGTCAGCACCGCCTGGCCGTCCTTGACCAGCGCCACCGACACCGCCGGCTGGTCCGGAAAACCGGCCATGACCCGTTTCACATAGGCGTCGACCTGATCGGCCAGCGAGGCGCTGTCATTGGCCGCCACCTGCGCCCAGCCGGTCGACGGCAGGGCGGCCGCTCCGGCCACGGAGGAAACCAGTGCGGCGCGGCGGGTCAGGCGGATGGACATGGAAGGACTCCGGACAGGGTTCTACGCGGACGCTAGAGCAATCATCCGCGGAGTTGAACCTGCCAACCGCCTTCAGCCCCGCGTCTCCCACGCCATCCACAGCGCCACAAGGGCGATGCCTCCGGCCATCAGGGCGCGCAGCACCGGCCCCTGCACCCGTGTCAGCACAGCGCCGCTCGCCCCGGCCGCGCCCAGCACGATCAGGGAATGGACCACGACCGCCACCACAAGATGCAGGCTGCCCAGGGTCAGGGCCTGCACCAGCGGCGAGCCGTGATCGGGCCGCATGAAGGTCGGCAGCAGGGCGACATAGAAGACCGCCGCCTTGGGATTGAGCAGATTGCCGGTCATGCCGCGCAGGAACAGGCCGCGCATCGTGCTGAGGTCCTTGCCGTCCGGGGCGGCCGGGTCGCTCTCGCCGCGCCAGGCCTCCCAGGCCAGCCACAGCAGGAAGACCACCCCGGCCCAGCGGATGATCTGGAACAGCGGCGGCCAGATCAGCAGGACCTGGGTCAGGCCGAAGGCGGCGGCCAGCATCCACACCGCCAGCCCGACGGTCACCCCCGCCACTGCCGCGAACCCGGCCGGCCGCCCCCGCCCCAGCGAGACCAGCGCCAGCCAGCCCATGTTCGGCCCCGGCGTCAGCTCGATCAGGGCCACCGCCAGCAGGAAGGGCAGGATGACGGCAGGGTCCACCGGCCAGGCGGCATGGGGAATCATCCCGCACGCACCCCCAGCCGCCGCACCACCTCGGCCCGGTCGGCGGCGGACAGGTCCATGCGGGCGGCCTCGGCGTATTTCTCGCGGGCCTGGTCGCGCTTGCCTTGCGCCTCCAGCGCCCGTCCCCAGGCGAGGTGCAGCGCGCCCCAGCGCGGGGCCCGGTCGGCGGCAGCGCGGTATTTGCGAATGGCCCCGGCCTCGTCGCCCCGGGCCATGAGGGCGTCACCCCAGTATTTCTGCGGATCGGCCCAGCGGGGGCCGCGCTCGATGGCCTGTTCATAGAAGGCGATGGCTCCGGCGGTGTCGCCGCGCGCCATCAGCATCTGGCCGCGCTCGGCAAAGGCAAACGGCAGGGACGGCCCCTGACGTCGCGCCTCGGCCGACCAGCGGTCGGCGGCGGCCCGGTCGCCGGCCAGTTCCGCGATCCGCGCCCGCTCGCGGACGCAGAGGTAGCAATCCGGTGGCGTGGTGGCGATCTGGGCCTGGGCTCCGGCCAGATCGCCGGTCCGGGCGCGGGCATAGGCGAGTTTGGGCCAGAGATAGGTCTGGCGCGCAGATCGGATGCCAGGGAACAAGGTCGGGGCCCGCTCAGCCTCCCAGGTCTCCAGGGCCGCCAAGGCTTGCGGCCATTGGTCCAGGCTCGCCGCCGCCTCGGCGTCCGGCAGGTAGAGAGGCCGCGCGCCTCTATAGCCGTCCGCGAGTTCTTCAAGCGCCAGGCTGTCATTCAGGGTCAGGCCCATTGAGGGTTGGTGCAGCGCGATCAGGTTCTCCACGCGAACCTGGGCGTCGGCACGAAAGCCCGCCGGAGTTGTGGGCCGGAACGCAGCATCGGTTCTGATCTCCAGTGCGTGCAGAAAATCCCCTTGCAGGTCCGACAGAAGCGCCTCGCTCTGCAGACGACTTCTGTCCCGCCTGTCCGGATTGATCTTGGCCCGGTTGCGCCGACTGGACAGGAGGTTGCGGCGCGCTGAGCGGCGAGAACAGCCGCCTCGCTCCGGCCGAGGAGGGTTTGGGAGGCGACGAGGTTGATCAGCATGACCGGGTGTTCCGCATCGATCTCCAGACCGGCTTGCAGAAGGCTGATCGCGTCCCCTGCTGGCGTCTCCCGAATCCGTGTCAGCCCGTTGTAGCCCCAGATTCGCTCGGTCTCCGATGGGTTGGACGACAGCTCCGTCAGGATGGCCCGCCTGCGGTCAAGTAGCGCCTGCTGCTCCGGGCCCACGAGCAGGGGCTCTGCCCGATTGCCGAGATACACCGCATAACGATACGGCTGGGTCTGTTCATAGACGCGCTCGGCCGCCTCCCGCGTCAGCTGGCCCGGACGCTCGGCCGACCCCTGCACCGTGATACCCGTGCCGTCGCTGCTGCGCACCACCAGCTCCAGTCCGTCCGGGGTCCGGCTCAGGCCGCCGCTGACATAGGTTTCCTGGCCCAGCCAGCGGGTCAGGGCGCGGTAGGTGTCGGTGAGCGACAGGCCGCCCGCCTCGACCTCGACGGTGATGGCCTCGCTCCAGTCATTGCGGAAACTGGCCGGCGGGCGAGCCGAGTTGGTCTCCCTATCCAGCCGGACCAGTTCGTCCTGGAACAGGGCGGCCACGGCGCGGCCGTCCAGTCCGTCCTCCACCAGTTCCGGCGGCACGGTGAAGGGCTGGATCACCAGCCCGGTCGTCCGGCTGGCGCTCCACACCACAGCCCCTGCTGACACCACGAGGGCCACGACCATGAAGGCGATGGCCATGTCGCGCACCGAGCGGATGCGGTTCCTGAACCGCTCATTGCGGGCCAGGCCGATCTGTTCGTCGATCAGAAGGGACTGCCGCCGCAGCAGGGCCGAGGCCTCGCCCGTCGGGGCCTTGCCCGAGGCCTCGGCCTCCATGGCGATCTCGACCGGATCGGGCGTGGTCGGCACCGAAGCCTTTGCGGCTGCGCGTGGTCGTCTGGCCAAGCCGTCGTCCCTCCCTCGTCTTCGAAGAACAGTGTCGCGGGTTTGGCGGTCAGGCACAACGGGTCGGGCTTCCGCCCCCGGGGCGCGGCATTCCGCCGCCGCACAATGAATTACGGGGAAGTAACTGTCCTGACCCTCGGCAAGCCTGTACCGCGCCCGACGAGGAACAGGCCATCTCGGCCTGCTTCACGTTCGGGGTGCACGTCATGACTTCCATCCGCTTCCTGCTGCTGGTCGGCACGGCCCTGGCCACCTCGTCCGGCGCGGCCTTCGCCCAGACTCCGGCCCCGACTCCTGCACCGACTCCCGCCCAGACTCCGGCCCCGGCCCCGGCCCCTGCGCCGCAGCAGGAAACTCCGGCCGGAGAGTCCGAAAAGCCCGCCGAGGCCGCGTCGCTCGACGAGGTGGTCGTCACGGCCCGACCCAATGACATCCGCACCTCCAGCGAGGGCACCAGCTACAGCCTCGCCAACGATCTCCAGGCCCAGACCGGCACCCTGGCCGAGGCGCTGCGCAACATCCCCTCGGTCGAGGTCGATCCCGACGGCAATGTCAGCCTGCGCGGCGACGCCAATGTCACCATCCTGGTCGACGGCCGGCCCGCCAGCCAGTTCAACGGACCCAGCCGGGGGCAGCTGCTGCAGCAGATTCCGGCCGCCCAGTATGCCCGTATCGAAATCCTGACCAATCCGTCCGCCGCCTACAGCCCCGAGGGCTCGGGCGGGGTCATCAATCTGATCTCCAAGCCGACCACGGTCCGCCCCGGCCAGACCACGACCGGCTCGCTGCGTGCCAATATCGGCGACACCGGCCGCTACAATGTCGGCGGCAGTCTCTCGCATGTGAACGGCCCGACGACCCTGTCCGCCGACTTCGGCGTCCGCCACGACGCCTATCTGCAGGAGCTCGAGCGGCTGCGGACGCGGTTCGACGCCGGGTCCGGCCGGTTCCTCGAGGCGCGCCAGAGCCAGAATGTCGAGGGCGATTCCGACAGCGTCTTCGTCCGCCTGGCGGTCGAGCACAATCTGGACGCCAAGACCCAGCTGACCGGTGATGTGCGCCATACGGACGTCGACAGCTTCGCTGACAGTCTGGACCTGTATGAGGCCGATGCGGCCAGCGGCGGCATCGCCTCGGCCTATCGCCGGACCGCGGGCGGTGGCTTTGCGGGCCAGTTCTCGGGCGCGAGCGCCCGGGTCCTGCGCCGGTTCGACGAGGCGGGCCATGAGTGGTCCAACGAGCTGCGCTACGACCGCAACCGCTTCGGCGTCGAACTCGCCACCCTGGCCGACCGGCTGATCCCGGTGGCGGCCCCGATCCATGAGTTTGTCAGCAACCAGAACCGCCAGGACCAGATCGGCTTCACCAGCGCCTATGTCCGGCCCATGGCCGACGGCGGCCGCCTGCGGCTGGGCTATGAACGTCAGGCTCTGACCCTCGAACAGGACAATCTCTTCGCCCGCGGGCCCACCCGGTCGACCCTGGTCCCCGACCCGGTCGTGTCCAATGAGTTCCACCTCGATCAGACGGTGCACGCCGTCTATGCGACCCTGGAGCGGCCCTTCGGCGAGAAGCTGACGGCCCAGTTCGGCCTGCGCCTCGAACAGGCCGATCTGGAGCTGGACCAGATCACTTCCGGCCTCCGGTCGTCGCAGGACTATTTCCGCGCCTATCCGACCCTGAACGTCTCCTACCAGCTGGATGAGACCCAGACCCTGCGGGCCAGCTACGGCCGCCGGATCCAGCGCCCCGGCCCGGGCGACCTCAACCCCTTCCTGACCTATCAGGACGATCTGAACCGCCGCTCCGGCAATCCCGACCTGCTGCCGCAGGAGACCGACGCGCTGGAGCTGATCTGGGGCTATCGCCAGCAGCAGACCTTCTACCAGGCCACCCTCTACTATCGTGACACCCGTGACGCCTTCACCCCGGTGACGACCGATCTGGGCGGCGGCGTCTTCCTGACCCGTCCCGAAAACCTTGGGGCCAGCACCTCGACGGGGCTGGAACTGGTGGCCAGCGGGGCCCTGCACCCGACCCTGCGCTACAATGCCAGCATCAACCTCTTCCGTCAGGAGATCGATGCCGCCGGACTGGTCGGCACGGTCGACAGCGAGGGCGAAAGCGTCGCCGGCCGCCTGACCCTGAACTGGACCCCGACCCAGGAGGACTTCCTCCAGGTGTCCGGCATCTGGGGCGGCGAGCAACTGCTGGCCCAGGGCAGCCGCGAACAGTCGACGCTCGTCAATCTCGGCTATCGTCGCAAGCTGAACGACGCCTGGTCGTTCAATGTGACGGTCCGGGATGTGTTCGACGATTTCGGCTCCACCACCACCCTCACCACCCCGACCTTCACCGACCGGGCGGACCAGGTGTTCGGCGGCCGGGCGGCCTTCATCGGCCTGACCTGGAATTTCGGTGGCGGCCAGCGGCGACCGGAACAGTTCGACTTCTCGGCCCCGACCACCGGCGGGTGATCCCGCCGGCTTCGGCCGGCCCCCCAAGCCGGCCCCCGGTCACCCCCTTGCGTGGCGTTTCGGTCACACCCACCTGAGCTGCAACCGCACGGCGCGTTGCTTGCATCAGAGGGCGCGACGGCGGGATCCGCCATCAGGGGATACCCAAGTGAATCTCGACCTCTACTCCGACCGCGCCAAACAGGCCGTCCAGTCCGCCCAGTCCCTGGCGCTTGCCCGCCGGCACCAGCAGTTCGCCCCCGAACACCTGCTCAAGGTGCTGCTGGAGGAGCGCGACGGCCTCGCCCGCAATCTGATCACCGCCGCCGGCGGCGACCCCGCGAAGGCCGAGATCGCGACCGAGACCGCCCTGAAGAAGCGCGCCCAGGTCACCGGCGGCAACGGCCAGATCTATCTCGACGGCGACACCGCCCGCGTCTTCGCCTCCGCCGAGGAGGCCTCGAAAAAGGCCGGCGACGCCTTCGTCACCACCGAACGCCTGCTCAGCGCCATCGCCCGCGAGGGCGGGGTCGCGGCCGAGGTGCTGAAATCCGTCGGCGCCAATCCCGCAGCCCTCGACGCCGCCATTGCCGAGGTCCGCAAGGGCAAGACCGCCGACAGCGCCGGAGCGGAAGACGCCTATGACGCCCTCAAACGCTATGCCCGCGACCTGACCCTGGCCGCGCGCGACGGCAAGATCGACCCGGTCATCGGCCGCGACGAGGAAATCCGCCGCACCATCCAGGTCCTCGCCCGCCGGACCAAGAACAACCCCGTCCTGATCGGCGAACCCGGCGTCGGCAAGACCGCCATCGTCGAGGGCCTGGCCCTGCGGATCGTCAATGGCGACGTGCCCGAATCCTTGCGCGACAAGACCGTCATGGCCCTGGACATGGGCTCCCTGATCGCCGGTGCCAAATACCGCGGCGAGTTCAGGAGCGGCTCAAGGCCGTGCTGACCGAGGTCACCGCGGCCGAGGGCGGTATCATCCTGTTCATCGACGAGATGCACACCCTGGTCGGCGCCGGAAAGGGCGACGGGGCCATGGACGCCTCCAACCTGCTCAAGCCCGCCCTGGCGCGCGGCGAACTCCACTGCGTCGGCGCCACGACGCTGGATGAGTACCGCAAACACGTCGAGAAGGACGCGGCCCTCGCCCGCCGCTTCCAGCCGGTCTTCATCGAGGAGCCCTCGGTCGAGGACACCGTCTCCATCCTGCGCGGCATCAAGGAGAAGTACGAAGTCCACCACGGGGTGCGTATCTCCGACAGCGCCATCGTCGCCGCCGCCACCCTCTCGCACCGCTACATCACCGACCGCTTCCTGCCCGACAAGGCGATCGATCTCATTGATGAGGCCGGCAGCCGCGTCCGCATGGCCGTGGATTCCAAGCCCGAGGCCCTGGACGAGATCGACCGCCGTCTGGTCCAGCTGAAGATCGAGCGCGAGGCCCTGAAGAAGGAGACCGATGCCGCGTCCCGGGCCCGGCTCGAAAAGCTCGAGGACGAGATCCTCGACCTCGAGGGCCAGTCCGACGACCTGACCTCGCGCTGGAAATCCGAGAAGGAAAAGGTGGGGCAGGGGGCCCAGCTGCGCGAAACCCTCGACCGGCTGCGCGCCGAACTGATCGCCGTCCAGCGCGCCGGCGACCTCGGCCGCGCGTCCGAGATCGCCTACGGCCAGATCCCCCAGATCGAGAAGCAACTGGCCGACGCCGAGGCCGCGGAAGCCGACAAGTCCGGCCCCCTGACCCCCGAGGTCGTCGACGCCGAACAGATCGCCCAGGTCGTCTCCCGCTGGACCGGCGTCCCCGTGGACAAGATGCTGGAGGGCGAGCGCGAGAAACTGCTGGCCATGGAGGAGGCCCTGCGCGCCCGCGTGGTCGGCCAGGACGAGGCCCTGACCGCCGTCGCCGACGCCGTGCGTCGTGCACGGGCGGGCCTCAACGACCCCAACCGCCCGCTGGGCAGCTTCCTCTTCCTCGGCCCCACCGGCGTCGGCAAGACCGAGCTGACCAAGGCCCTCGCCGCCTTCCTGTTCGACGACGAGGCCGCCATCACCCGGATGGACATGTCGGAATATATGGAGAAGCACAGCGTCTCCCGCCTGATCGGCGCCCCGCCCGGATACGTCGGCTATGACGAGGGCGGTGCCCTGACCGAGGCGGTGCGCAGACGACCCTATCAGGTCGTCCTGTTCGACGAGGTCGAAAAGGCCCACCCCGACGTCTTCAACGTGCTCCTGCAGGTGCTCGACGACGGCCGGCTGACCGACGGCCAGGGCCGTGTCATCGACTTCAAGAACACCCTGATCATCATGACCTCCAACCTGGGGTCAGAGGCGCTGGCCAACCAGGGCGAGGGCGACGACGTCGAGTCGGTGCGGCCCTGGGTCATGGAACAGGTCCGCGGCCATTTCCGCCCCGAATTCCTCAACCGCATCGACGAGATCATCCTCTTCCGCCGCCTGGGCCGCGACCAGATGGCCGGCATCGTCCGCATCCAGATGGCTCGGTTCGAAAAACTTCTCGCCGACCGCCGCCTGACCCTCTCACTGGACGACAGCGCCTACGCCTGGCTCGCCGACAAGGGCTACGACCCGGTCTATGGCGCGCGCCCGCTGAAGCGGGTGATCCAGAAGGACCTCGTCGACCCGATCGCCAAGAAGCTGCTGGCCGGGGAGATCGAGGACGGGAGTGTGATCGCCGTGTCGGCGGGGGATGGCGGGCTCAGCATCGGGAAGGCGCGGGTGCACTAACCCCACCGCCCCCGCTTTCGTCATCCTCCGGCAAGCCGCGGCAGGCGGCGCAGACCGGGGGACCCAGCGGTGCCCCTCTCCCGTTGGGAGAGGGTTTGAGCGCACGACGGCGGAGCCGTCGTTCTGGCGCTCAAGAGTGAGGGTCGCCTGTCCGGGGGCGACTTCGCCGCTTCAACCAACCCTCTGTTCCTTCTCCCCTTGAGGGAGAAGGTGCCCCCGCAGGGGGCGGATGAGGGGTGAAACACCCATCCATCCGTGGACCGCATCTGCTCTCGCCTGTCGGCCCGCAGAAACAGCCCCCTGATCCGGGCCTCCGGCCCACCTTCTCCCCCGAGGGGAGACGGGCGCAGGTCACCCGACCGTGGACCGGCCCACGCCCAAAGGGAAAGACCGCGGTCTGACCCCCTAAACCGCCGTATATCCCCCATCGACCAGATAGTAGCCGCCGGTCATGAAGGAGGCGTCCCCGGACAGGAGGAAGCGGACCAGGGTCGCCACCTCTTCCGGCCGGCCCAGCCGCCCCAGGGGATGGCGGCCGACCAGCACCTTGCGGAATTCCTCGGTCAGGCCGGACAGCAGGGGGGTGTCGATATAGGCGGGGCCGACGCAGTTGATGCGCAGGCCCTGCGGCCCGTACTCCGCCGCCGCATTCTTCGTCAGGCCGACGACCCCGTGTTTGGCCGCCGTATAGGCGCCGTTGCCGATGGCCGCGACCGTGCCGTGGATCGAGGCCATGTTGACGATGGCGCAGTCGCCGGCCCCGGCCTTGAGCATGGCCGGGATCTGATGGCGCATCCCGTACATCACCCCGTTCAGATTGATGGAGATGACGCGGTTCCAGTCGTCCAGATCGACCTCGCCCGCCGGGGCCTGATGGCCCCCGATGCCGGCATTGTTGACCGCATGGTTGAGCGTGCCGAAGGTCTCGACGGCAAAGGCGACGGCCCGTTCACTGTCCCCGGGACTGGCGGTATCGCCGATGAAGGCGACGGCCTCTCCGCCCTTGCTCCGCAGCAGGGCGGCGACCCGTTCGGCACCCTCCTGATCGATGTCGGCCACCACGACCCGGGCTCCGAGCCCGGCCAGTTCCACCGCCACCGCCTCGCCGATACCTGATCCTCCGCCGGTGACCAGGGCGACCTTGTTCCTGAACGTCATTGTGCATCTCCAGCCAGGGAAGGGGCGGGTCCGTGCCCGCTGTCAACAGAACCGGAACGGCGGCGCGTGCCACTGGTTCCGGTCCCCCGCCCCGCGCTATCCTGCTCCCCATGTGCGCCTCCTATGAAGCCAGATTCTCCGTCACCCAGCTGGTCGAGGTCTTTGACCGGCACGGGGCGCCGCTGGCCTTCCCGGGTGGCCTGCCGAACATCGAGCCGGTCGATGAGGTGCGCCCCACCGATATCGCCCGGGCCATCCGCGCCACGGACGCCGCCGCCGCCGAACTGGTGCCGATGCGGTTCGGCTTTCGCGGGCCCGTGCGGCCGGGCGGCAGCAAGCCGCCGCCGGTGATCAATTTCCGCTCCGAGGGCCGCAGCTTCGGCAATGGCGAGAGCGGCGGCCGGGCGCTGGTCCCCGCCTCGGGCTTCTATGAGTTCACGGGCGACAGATATCCCAAGACCCGCTGGCGGCTGCGCGGTGCCGACGGCGGGTTTCTGGCCCTGGCCGCCGTCTGGCGGGCCGGCCGTGACGGCGAGCCCGACGCCTTCGCCCTGCTGACCGCCGCGCCCGGCCCCGACGTCGCCCCCTATCACACGCGCGGGGTCATCCCCCTGCCGTCAGACCAATGGGCCGACTGGCTGTTCGACCGGCGTCCGGCGGAGGCGATGCTGGTGCCGCCGCCCGCCGGAACCCTGCTGGCCGAGGCCGCCCCGCGCGGCTGAGGGCGACCTTTCCGCCCCCTATCATCGCGTCCTTTCGAACCCCCGATCGTGCCTTCCCGCCCCCTCAAGGGCGGGCGCAGAAGAATTTGCCATCCCCCCTCCGGTGCCCGGCTAGACTCTGGTTGTCGCGGCCCGCCCGGCCGCGTCGTCGCCTGCCCGGTCTTTGACAATCCCATCCCGACCCCGCCCGACCGCCCCAGGTCCGGCGCGCACCCCGCAAGACCCGAGGGGCGAGAAGACAGCTTTTCGCAATTTTCGGGGGTAGCCTTCGCATTCTCCCTCCCCTCATGGGGAGGGTGGCTGAGCCGAAGGCGAAGACGGGTGGGGAACCGCCGCACGGTCCTGCGCTGCCCTGACTTTCCCCACCCTGTCGTCGCTGCGCGCCGACATCCCTCCCCACTTCGGGGGAGGGAGAATGCGCGCACCTGTTCACCCGCGTTTCGCGAATGAACATCTGCCGTCATTCGCGAACGGCAGCCGCCCGAACCCGCAAACGAGGTGGCAGCGGTCCCGGCGGCCGGTCACGGTCGGTCCATCGAAACGGCCCGCCCAAAACCAACTCCGGAAATCGGGCTGCTCACTCAAGGGACTTCGCCATGATCCGCCTCGCCGCCGCCGCCGCCGCCCTGCTGCTCACCGCCGCCCCGGCGCTCGCCCAGACCGCCGACAACAAGGTCGTCCTGACCTTCGAGACCGGTGCCCGCACAGGCACGGTCATGGTCGCCCTCTATGACTCGGCCCGCGCCTTCGACGGCGGCTCTGCCAGCCCCGTCGCCGCCACCGCCGTCAGCGCCTCGGGCCGCGTCATCGCCACCTTCGAGAACCTGCCCGCCGGCGACTATGCGGTGAAGGCCTTTCACGACGTCAACGGCGACGGCGTGATGAACACCAACCCCTTCGGCATGCCGACCGAGCCCTATGCCTTCTCCAACAATGCCGTCGGCAACATGGGCCCGGCCCGCTGGTCCGCCGCCCATTTCGCCGTCTCCGGCGAGACCGCCCAGACCATCACCATCCGCTGATCCGACCCGCGCAGCGCCCGTCAGGAGACACCGTCATGATCGCCAACCGCCGCAACTTCCTGATGGGTGCCGCCGCCCTTTCAGCCGCCGTCGTCACCCCCGAAACGGTCCGCGCCATGGCCGCCCAACAGGCCGCCGCCGACTGGGCCCTGGCCACCGCCGACCTCGAGGCCGACGTCGCGCCCCGGGCGATGCGGCTGGTGCATGGCCGCGCGCCCGAGGGCCTGAGCGGGACCCTGTTCCGCAATGGCCCGGGCAAATTCCGGCGTCCGGGCGGCTCGGCCACCCACTGGTTCGACGGGGACGGCCTGATGCGGGCCTTCCGGGTCCAGGAGGGCCAGGTCAGCCTCGAGGCCCGGTTCGCCGACACCCCCAAGCGCCGCTGGGAGAGCGAGATCGACGCCGTCGTCACCCCCGGCTTCGGCACCCCCGGCGACGCCCGCGCCCGCCTCGGCTCCAACGATGACGCCAATGCCGCCAACACCGCCGTCATGACCGCCGGCGACGAGGTCTGGGCCCTGTGGGAAGGCGGTTCGCCCATGGCCCTGGCGGCCTCGGACCTGTCGACCAAACGGTTCGTGACCCTGCGCGACGACCTGAAGGGCATGCCCTTCCAGGCCCACCCCCGCTACGACCCCGACGGCACGGTCTGGAACATCGGCCTGAACGGCGACAAGGCCGTCGTCTGGCACCTGAACGCCGACCGCAGCCTGCGCACCGCCGAGGTCATCGACCTGCCGCGGGCCAGCTATATGCATGACTTCACCGCCACGGCCCGGCATCTGATCATCGTGCTCCAGCCCTGGGTCTTCGACCACCGCGGCATGCCCTACGCCAACCAGTTCGCCTGGAAGCCGGACCTCGGCACCCGGGTCCTGGTCATCGACAAGGCCGACCTGTCCCGCCGCCGGATCTATGAGCTGCCGACCTTCAGCTATTTCCACCTCGGCGACGCCTGGGAGGATACCTCCGGCACGATCCGCTTCGACGTCGCCGCCGGCAAGGATGTGGCCTTCGCCATCGACGGCGCCCGCATCCTGGTCGAACAGCGCGGCGTGGTACCGGGCGAGCACGCCGTGCTCAACCTCATTACTCTGCATACGGACGGTCGCGCCGAGATGGCTTCGAGCGACGTCACTGCCGAGTTCCCGAAGAGCGATCCGCGCCGAGCCGGCCTGCCACGTCGTCTGACCGCCCATGTCGCCGGCGAACGCCCCGATCGACCCCTGCCCAATGGTCTGGCCACCTGGGACTGGGACACGGGCCGGTCCGACCGCTTCCTGTTCGGCGACAGCCAGATCGTGGAGGAGGCGGTGTTTGTGCCGAAGGCGGGCGCGACCGCCGAGACCGATGCCTGGCTGATCGCCCCCTCCATCAACCTGGCCGAGGGCGTCACCGAACTGCACGCCTTCGACGCCGCCCGCGTCGCCGACGGCCCGGTCGCCAGCTGGCGCGCCGACGTCGCCCTGCCGGCGGGCTTCCACGGTGTGTGGGCCGGCTAGGGTGTCCCGGCCTCAAATGGCGCGAAGCGCGTCAGGCCAAAGAGAAGGCCTAGTACCAGCCGGCGTCGCGCAGGGCCCTGGCGTAGCGTCGGCTGACCGGGGCCTCGATCCCGCCCTCCAGGGTCAGGGTGGCCCGCCCGTCGCCGCGGCTGACGTCGCGCACCGCGTCCTTGGCCACCCACCAGCTGCGGTGGGTCTGCGCGCCTTCCAGACCCTCGAGCTCGGTCAGGGCGTCGGACAGCCGCAGCAGGATCAGGTCCGAACCGCGGTCTGTATGGACGCGCAGATAGTGGTCCTCGGACTGGACCGCCCGGATGGCTGCGCCCCTCAGCCTGACCGGCAGGCGGTCGATGAAGCGTGCCGGCTTCGCCCCGGCCGGCGCCGCATGGGTCTGCACCGGCGTGCGCGCCAGGAAGACGTTCAGCGCGCTCAGGGCACCGGTCACCACCAGCACCGGCAGGAAGAATTCAGGCAGCTGGGCCAGGAAGAGCGTCTGTCCTTCGTTGAAAGACAGGCCGGTGATCGCCCAGACGGCCGCCGACAGCGGGCCGGATATCAACAGGGTCAGCGCCACCACGGTCAGCCATGGGCGCTGGTCCATATCGATGTGCCGCTCGATCAGCCGCGAACAGACGTGGCCCCAGAGGGCACCGATCAGCATGACCGGCAGCCAGTAGGCCAGGCGCGACACCAACGGCAGTTCGGTCATTCCGAAGGCACCGGTGAAGGCCAGCAGGGCGCCGGCCGAGAGCGCCACCGCGACACCGCGCAGCAGGGTCCTGTCGATCGTGATGCGCACGACATCCTGTGTCGGCTCGCTCGCACTCATGCTGGACGGCCCTCTGTCCGGGTGGTCTGTCTGGGGCTCCTTGAGACCACGAAATCCCCCCGGAATGAAGGCGGTATCTGCGGTGATCCCGGCCGGACCGCCGCGGCCTTCCCTTCCGCCCGTCCACGACAGGCCACCGCCCTTCCGGGCATCAGCCAGGACCGGAGACCTTCTTGACCCGCCAGAGCTTCGTCGCCTCCGCCACCTTTCCCCCGCATCGTCTGGCCCGGCTCGCCGCGGCCGCCGTTGGTGTTGGCCTGGCGTGGGCGGCCCTATCGACCGTCGCCCATGCCCCCGACTGGGGCCTGCTCGCCCGCCAGCCCTTTGTGATCCAGCTCCATATCGCCGCCGCACTGGCCGCGCTGCTGCTCGGGACGGTCCAGCTGGTGGGGATCAAGGGCACGGGCCTGCACCGGCTGATCGGCTGGAGCTGGGTCGTCGCCATGGTGACGGTCGCGTTCAGCTCCCTGTTCATTCGCCAGATCAATCCGGGTTCCTTCTCCCTGATCCATCTGCTGAGCGGCTGGACCCTGGTCGCCCTGCCCATGGCCCTGTTCGCCATCCGCCGGGGCAGGGTCGCCAGCCATGCCCGCGGCATGACCTGGACCTTCGTCGGCGGCCTGATCGTCGCCGGGGCCTTCACCTTCCTCCCCGGCCGTCTGATGTGGGAGGTGTTCTTCGGCTAGACCGGACCCGGGCCGCAGACCGCCCGGAACCCGGCCGCAGCGAACCGGACCATATAGTCACAGGCGCTTTCCAGATCCCCCGACCGGCACAGCCCGCCGGACAGCCGGTCCAGCCGCCCGGTCTCGCCGAGCGTCAGGGTCAGGGCGCCGGACAGGTTGTGATAGGCCCAGTAGAGATCGACCTCGCGGGCGTCCGGCAGGACCCTTTTGATCAGCTCGATCAGCCGCCGGATCGCCGGGTCATAGTAGCGGGCCATGGTCTCGCCGCCGAAGGTCGGATTGGCATTGGTCTGGGCGACGAGCGCCGAATAGTGTTTCCAGCCCGGCCCGCCCTTCATCGACCACTGGAACGGCGGCCGGAGAAACGCCTCGAACAGGCCCTCCAGCGTCATGGCCTCGCCCATTTCAGCGGCGTAACGGTTGATGGCGTCGACGCGCTCATTGTTCCAGACCTCGGCCCGCCGCAGGAAGACCGCGTCGAACAGCCCTCGCTTGGCCCCGAAATAATAGTGCACCAGGGCCGTATCCACGCCCGCCTCGCGCGCCACCTCGCGAATGGTCACGCCATAGAAGCCGTGTTTTGAGAACAGGTCCTCTGCGGCGTCGAGGATCAGGTCGCGTGTGTCGGCGGCACCGGCGGCCCTGGCCTTGGGCGGACGGCCCCGTTTCGCGATCGGCGCATCGAGCTTGGTCATGCCTGCGAAGCTAGGCCGCATCGCCATGCCTGTGCAACGGCGCCACAGGTTGAGCCGCGGCCGCGTCCGGGCAGGCCGTGCCGTTTGACAGACGGCCAAAAGCCATTAGGTTCCAGAAAATCATTGAACGCTGAATAAATGCGTCATCGGGCTGGAAATCACAGGACTGGGGCTACCATGAACCGCTATGTAAAGACCGCCTTGCTTGCCGGAGCCGCCTGGAGCGCGCTCTCCACCTTCGCCGTCGCCCAGGAGGCACCCCAGGACGGGGTTTCCGCTCTGGATGACGTCGTCGTCAGCGCCCGTCGCCGCGACGAACTCCTGAAGGACGTGCCGATCTCGGTTTCGGCCATCGGTGCCGAGCGCCTGGAGCAGACCGGTGCCGCCGACATCACCGCCCTGCAGCAGCAGACCCCGAACGCGACCGTCCAGGTCGCCCGCGGTTCCAACTCGACCCTGATCTCCTTCATCCGCGGCGTCGGCCAGCAGGACCCGCTCTGGGGCTTTGAGCCCGGCGTGGGCCTCTATGTCGATGACGTCTACGTCGCCCGCCCGCAGGGTGCCGTTCTTGATATCTACGACGTCCAGCGCATCGAAGTGCTGCGCGGCCCGCAGGGTTCGCTGTACGGCCGCAATACGGTCGGTGGTGCCGTCAAATATGTAACCAACAGCCTGTCGAACGATCCGGAACTGACGCTCCGCGGTGCCTACGGCAGCTACAACCAGATTGACCTGATGGCCGCCGGCAGCCTGCCCCTGGCCGACAATTTCCGCGTCGGCGGTGCCATCGCCTCCTACCAACGCGACGGCTACGGCACCAACGTCAACACCGGTGCCGAACACTACAACAAGGACGTCCTCGCCGGCCGCGTCAGTGCCGAGTGGGAGCCGCGCTCCGACATGTCGATCCGCCTGGCCTATGACCGCGTCCAGGACGACTCCAACCCCCGCCACGGCCACCGTGAAGTGGCGGGTGCTACGCCGGCCGGTGCCGTTCGGCCCAGCGTCTATGACACCAATGCCGGCGTCGGCGACGTCAACTCGGTGATGACCCAGGGCGCGTCGGCCACCGTCCGGCTGGAGCTCAACGACAACTGGACGTTCAAGTCGATCACCGCCTGGCGCGACGGCGAGACCGATACGGTCATCGATTTCGACAACACCCCGGCCCCCACGCTCGACATCCCGGCCTTCTATGCCGACGACCAGTTCACCCAGGAGTTCCAGTTCCTGTTCGACTTCGACCGGATCCAGGGCGTCGCGGGCTTCTTCTACCTGGATGGCCATGCGGAAGGTGCCTTCGACACTATCCTCGGCAACGCCGGCATCGTCATCGGCACGGCAGGCCAGGTCGATACCGAGAGCTGGGCCGGCTTCGCAGACATCAATTTCGACCTGACCGACCGCCTGCACCTGGGCCTCGGCATGCGCTACACCCTGGACGAAAAGCGGGGCACGGTCTTCCGCGCCAACTACCTCGGTGCCGTCCGTAGCCCGCTGCTCGGCGGCACGGTGCGCGCCCCCCTGCTGGTGCGGACCAACTACACCAACTCCAAGGACTTCACCCAGTTCACCCCGCGCATCGCCCTGTCCTATGACCTGACGGACGACATGACGACCTATGTGTCATATTCGCAGGGCTTCAAGTCGGGCGGGTTCGACATGCGCGGCGACGCCGTCTTCACCCCGAACACGGTCAACGGCTACAACCCCGAGACCGTCGACTCCTACGAGATCGGCCTCAAGGGTGCGCTGGATCGCCTGACCTTCGCCGCCTCGGTCTTCTACAACGAATACCAGGACCAGCAGGTCACCACCCAGGTGCCGGCCGTCGGCGGCATCGCCAGCTTCGTGGACAACGTCGGTTCGTCGACCTTCTACGGGGCCGAGTTCGAGGGTCAGCTGCGCATTCTCGACAATCTGTCGGCCAATTTCGCGGTCGGCTACCTGCACTCCGATTTCGAGGAGTTCCTGCGCTACAACCTGACCCTCGCCCGCTTTGAGGATATCTCGAACCAGGTCGTTCTGCAGAACGCTCCGGAGTGGACCGGCTATCTTGGCTTCACCTGGATCGGCGACGTGGCCGGCGGTGCCCTGGCGGTGACCCCCTCGGTCAGCTACCGCGGCGACTACAGCCAGTTCGAGTTCCCGAACCCGATCCTCGACCAGAAGGCCTATTCCCTTGTTGACCTGTCGATCGTCTGGACCGACCCGACCGACCGCTTCACCCTGGGCCTGTACGGAAAGAACCTGACCGACGAAGCCTATCGTGTCGGCGGCTACAACTTCCCGGGCGCGCTCTTCGACAACTCGGTCATCGGCTACTACGGCCCGCCGCAGACGGTCACCGCCTCGCTGCAGGTCAAGTTCTGACCCGACCAAAAGACTCCTGAAGCCTGATCGCTTCTGATCCTGGGCGGTGGTTCACCCGAGCCGCCGCCCTTTTTCTTTGGCGCTGCCCGAAAGCAACGCTACCGTTCCGTCCAAGAAGACCAGTCGAGGGAAACGCCATGAGCACGACGGACCAGGGCATCGGGCCCGCTGCCAACCCGGCATATCGCGCCTATGTGCTGGCGCTGCTGATGGTGGTCTACACCTTCAACTTCATCGATCGGCAGATCCTCGCCATCCTGGCCCCCTACATCCAGGCCGAGATGGGCTTTGATGATGAGATGATGGGGCTGCTGGGCGGTCCGGCCTTCGCCGTCGTCTATTCGACCCTGGCCCTGCCGATCGCCTGGCTGGCCGACCGGATGAGTCGCGTCTCCATCATCGGCGTGTCGCTGGCGGTCTGGAGCGGCTTCACCGCCCTGTGTGGCCTGGCCACCAGCTTCTGGCCGCTGTTCGGGGCCCGTATGGGTGTCGGCGTCGGTGAGGCGGGCGGGGTCGCGCCGTCCTATTCCCTGGTGGCGGACTATTTTCCCAAGGCCCAGCGGGCCCGCGCCCTGGCGGTCTATTCGTTCGGCGTCCCGATCGGCACGGCGCTGGGCTATCTGTTCGGCGGGATCCTGGCGGCCCTGATTGACTGGCGTATGGCCTTCATCGTCGTCGGTCTCGCCGGCGTTCTGCTCGCGCCGCTCCTGAAATGGACGGTCAAGGATCCGGTCCGGGGCGGCTTTGACCGCGCCGAACCGGTCGCCGGTGAGGCCGAAGTGGCGCACGTCCCGACCAAGGCTGCCGGCTTCGGCGAGGTCTGGGGCGTCCTGCTGCGGAAGCCCAGTTTCTGGTTCCTGGCCTTCGGGGCGGCCTGTTCCTCGGTTTACGGCTACGGCTCGGCCTTCTGGCTGCCCAGCTTCTTCGAGCGCTCGCTGGGCATGGCCGGGGTCGAACGCGCGGTCTATATCGCGGGCATCGCCTTCATCGGCGGCACCGCCGGTATCTGGTTCGGCGGCTGGCTCGCCGACAAGCTCGGCAAGGGCGTGAACCGCGCCTGGTATCCGCTGGTCCCGGCCATCGGCTTCCTGATCGCCGTGCCCTTGTTCTTCCTCGCCATGAATGTCGACAACAAATGGCTGGCCTTTGTCCTGTTCCTGGTTCCGCAGGCGCTCAGCCTGGCCTGGCTGGGTCCCGTGATCACGGCCGTGCAGCATCTGGTGCCGGCGCACATGCGTTCGACCGCCTCGGCCAGCTTCCTGCTGATCAACAACCTGGTCGGTATCGGCCTCGGCATCTATCTGCTGGGGGCGGTGTCCAAGGCTCTGACCCCGATCTTCGCCGAGGAGGCGCTGCGCTATTCGCTCTATGTCGGACAGTGGTTCTACGCCCTGGCCGCCATCCTTCTGATCATCTCGGCGCGGAGCCTGAAGAAGGACTGGGTGGACTGATCGCGGGGTGACGGTTGCGCCTGCGAAGGCGCAACCCCTATAAGCGCCGCAACTCCTCCCAGCAGTCCGGCGGCGCCTCTCCATGAACATCCACGAATACCAGGCCAAACAGGTCCTGAAGGGCTTCGGCGCACCGGTCGCCGAGGGCGTCGCCATCACCTCGGCCGACCAGGCCGAGGCCGCCGCCCGGCAACTGCCCGGCCCGCTTTATGTGGTGAAGTCCCAGATTCACGCCGGCGGGCGCGGCAAGGGCAAGTTCAAGGAGCTCGGACCCGACGCCAAGGGCGGCGTGCGCCTGGCCTTCTCGATCGAGGACGTGGTCAGGAACGCCCGCGAAATGCTGGGCAACACCCTGGTCACGGCCCAGACCGGCCCGGCCGGCAAACAGGTCAACCGCCTCTATATCGAGGACGGTGCCGACATCGACCGCGAACTGTATTGCTCGCTGCTGGTCGACCGTGCGACGGGCCGCGTCTCCTTCGTCGTCTCGACCGAGGGCGGCATGGACATCGAGGCGGTCGCCCACGACACGCCCGAGAAGATCCTGACGATCGACATCAATCCGGAAGCGGGCGTCACCCCCGCCAATGTCGCCGAGATCAACAGCGCCTACGGCCTGACCGGCGCGGCGGCCAAGGACGGCGAGAGCCTGTTCCCGATCCTCTACAAGGCCTTCGTCGAGAAGGACATGGCGATGCTGGAGGTCAATCCGCTCATCGTCATGAAGGACGGTCATCTGCGGGTGCTGGACGCCAAGGTCAGCTTCGACGGCAACGCCCTGTTCCGACACGAGGATATGAAGGCGCTGCGCGACGAGACCGAGGAAGACGCCAAGGAGATCGAGGCCTCGGAATGGGACCTCGCCTATGTCGCCCTGGACGGCAACATCGGCTGCATGGTCAACGGCGCCGGCCTGGCCATGGCGACCATGGACATCATCAAGCTGTACGGCAAAGAGCCCGCCAACTTCTGCGACGTCGGCGGCGGTGCCTCCAAGGAAAAGGTTGCGGCGGCCTTCAAGATCATCACTGCCGACCCGGCCGTCCAGGGCATCCTGGTCAACATCTTCGGCGGCATCATGAAGTGTGACGTCATCGCCGAGGGCGTGGTCGCGGCCGTGAAGGAAGTGGGCCTCAAGGTGCCGCTGGTCGTCCGCCTCGAAGGCACCAATGTCACCGAGGGCAAGCGCATCCTCAACGAATCGGGCCTCGCCATCACCGCCGCCGATGACCTCGACGACGCAGCCCAGAAGATCGTCGCGGCGGTCGGCTGAGCCTTCCGGCCCGCCACCGACCGTCCCGCTGACCGAATAATCAGAGCAGACCCATGTCCATCCTCGTCGACAAGAACACCAAGGTCATCGTCCAGGGCCTGACCGGCAAGACCGGCGGCTTCCACACCGAGCAGGCGCTGGCCTATCACGGAACCAAGATGGTCGGCGGCGTCCACCCGGCCAAGGGCGGCCAGACCTGGACCGGCTCGCATGGCGAGACCCTGCCGATCTTCGCCTCGGTCGCCGAAGCGAAGGAAGCCACCGGCGCGACCGCCTCGGTCATCTATGTCCCGCCGGCAGGCGCTGCGGACGCCATTATCGAGGCCATCGAGGCCGAAGTCCCCTTCATCACCTGCATCACCGAGGGCATCCCGGTGCTGGACATGGTGCGGGTCAAGGCGCGGCTGGATCGTTCGAACTCCCGCCTGCTGGGCCCCAACTGCCCCGGCATCCTGACCCCGGAAGAGTGCAAGATCGGCATCATGCCGGGCTCCATCTTCAAGAAGGGCAATGTCGGCATCGTCTCCCGCTCCGGCACCCTGACCTATGAGGCGGTGTTCCAGACCTCGAACGAGGGCCTGGGCCAGACCACGGCCGTCGGCATCGGCGGCGATCCGGTCAAGGGCACGGAATTCATCGATGTGCTGGAGCTGTTCCTGGCCGATCCCGAGACTCAGTCGATCGTCATGATCGGCGAGATCGGCGGCGGGGCCGAGGAAGACGCCGCCCAGTTCCTGATCGACGAGGCAAAGAAGGGCCGCAAGAAGCCCATGGTCGGCTTCATCGCCGGCGTCACCGCGCCCAAGGGCCGGACCATGGGCCACGCGGGTGCCGTCGTCTCGGGCGGCAAGGGCGATGCGGAGTCCAAGATCGCTGCCATGCAGGCGGCCGGTATCCGCGTCTCGCCGTCGCCGGCACGGCTGGGAACGACCCTGGTGGACGTGCTCAAGGGCTGATTTTTGTCCCGGTAGCGGGACAAAAATATCCGAATTCCGGCGAATTTCGACGCTTTCGCCCCCATTCGGTCATGACCCATAAGGAAACAGCGCCTATATCAGCGGCGCCGGTTGCGCGCAGGCGTGCGCGCGCCGCCTCAGGGACGTGACGAGAACAATGGCGGACGATGCCGGTCGGCTGAACCAGGTCTTTGCCGAGACCAGCTTCCTGTATGGCTCAAACGCCTCGTTCATCGAGGATTTGCACGAGAAATGGGCCGCCGATCCGGCCTCTGTCTCCGGCGAATGGCGCGCCTTCTTCGACCAGCTGCGCGACAATGCCGAGAGCGTGAAGGCTTCGGGGGCCGCCGGTTCCTGGGGTCGTGCGGTGACGACCGAGCCGACCGAGGCCACCGGGGTGTTCGACGGCCGCTGGCCGGCTCCGAAGCCCGATCCGAAAAAGCCTGGTGCCTCGGCTTCGGCCGCTGCGCCCGCCGCCGCTCCGGACGCCGCCGTCCTCGCTGAGGCCGTCCGCGCCGCCGCCCATGATTCGATCCGGGCGCTGATGCTGATCCGCAGCTATCGCGTCCGTGGTCACCTCCAGGCCAACCTCGACCCGCTGGGCATCGAACAACCGCCCAGCAATCCGGAACTGACCCCCGAGTTCTACGGCTTCAGCGAGGCCGATCTCGACCGGCCGATCTATCTCGACGGCGTGCTCGGCTTCCAGACCGGCACCATCCGCGAGGTCCTGGCCCTGCTCAAGCGTACCTACTGCGGCACGCTGGGCATCCAGTTCATGCATATCGCCGAGCCGGACGAGAAGACCTGGCTGCAGGCCCGCTTCGAGGGCTCGGACAAATTCGCCCAGAACGGCTTCACCCGCGAGGGCAAGCTGGCCATCCTCTACAAGCTGATCGAGGCCGAGGGCTTCGAACGCTTCCTGCACAAACGCTTCCCCGGCACCAAGCGGTTCGGTCTGGACGGCGGCGAGGCCATGGTCCCGGCGCTGGAGCAGATCATCAAGCGCGGCGGTGCCCTCGGCGTAGACGAAATCGTGCTCGGCATGGCCCACCGCGGGCGGCTGAACACCCTGGCGGCGGTGATGGGCAAGCCCTATCGCGCCATCTTCCACGAATTCCAGGGCGGCTCGACCGTGCCTTCGGACATCGAGGGCTCGGGTGACGTCAAATATCACATGGGGGCCTCTTCGGACCGGTCGTTCGACGGCAACAACGTCCACCTGTCCCTGACCGCCAACCCGTCCCACCTCGAGATCGTCAATCCGGTGGTGCTGGGCAAGGCGCGGGCGAAACAGGCCTTCGACATCCGCGCCGCCAATGCCGGCCGGCCGGAAGAGACCTGGGCCCTCGACCGCTCCAAGGTCATGCCCCTGCTGATCCACGGCGACGCGGCCTTCGCCGGCCAGGGCGTGGTGGCCGAATGCTTCGCCCTGATGGGGCTGAAGGGCTATCGCACCGGCGGGACGGTGCATTTCGTGGTCAACAACCAGATCGGCTTCACGACCAGCCCTCGGAACAGCCGCTCCTCGCCCTATCCGTCGGACGTGGCCCTGATGGTCCAGGCGCCGATCTTCCACGTCAACGGCGACGATCCCGAAGCGGTGGTCTTCGCCGCCAAGGTGGCGACCGAGTTCCGGCAGAAATTCCACAAGGACGTGGTGGTGGACATGTTCTGCTACCGCCGCTTCGGTCACAATGAGGGCGACGATCCGACCTTCACCCAGCCGCGGATGTATTCGAAGATCCGCGCCCTGAAGTCGACGCGCGAGATCTATGCCGAGCGTCTGATCGCCGAAGGCGTGATCGACCAGGCCGCCGTCGATGCCGAGGTGACCCGGTTCGAGGCCTTCCTCGATGCCGAGTTCGAGGCCGGCAAGACCTTCGAGGCGCAAAAGGCCGACTGGATGGACGGCCAGTGGCAGGGCATCGGCCAGCCCGACGGTGAGGAGCGCCGTGGCGAGACCTCGGTCCCGGCCGCCCGACTGGCCGACCTCGGCCACAAGCTGACGACCATTCCGAACGCGGTCGATGTCCACAAGACGCTGAAACGTGTCATCGACGGCCGCCGTGAGATGATCACCTCGGGTGAGAACATCGACTGGGCCACGGCCGAGAGCCTGGCCTTCGGCTCGTTGCTGGACGAGGGTTTCCCGGTCCGTCTGTCGGGCCAGGATTCGGTCCGCGGCACCTTCTCCCAGCGCCACTCGGGCATCATCGACCAGACCACCGAGGTCCGCTACGTCCCGCTGAACAACATCCGCGACGGCCAGGCCGAGTTCGAGGTCATCGACTCCGCCCTGTCGGAAGAGGCGGTGCTCGGCTTCGAATACGGCTACGCCCTGACCGACCCCAACACCCTGGTGATGTGGGAGGCCCAGTTCGGCGATTTCGTGAACGGGGCCCAGGTGGTGATCGACCAGTTCATCAGCTCGGGCGAGCGCAAATGGCTGCGCATGTGCGGTCTGACCATGCTGCTGCCGCACGGCTATGAAGGGCAGGGACCCGAACACTCCTCGGCCCGCCTCGAGCGCTTCCTGCAGGCCTGCGCCGAGGACAATATGCAGGTCGCCAACTGTTCGACCCCGGCCAACTATTTCCACATCCTGCGTCGTCAGATGCACCGGCCGTTCCGCAAGCCGCTGATCATCATGACGCCCAAGAGCCTGCTGCGGCACAAGAAGGCGGTCTCGAGCATCGCCGACCTGGCCGAGGGCAGCTCCTTCCACCGCGTCCTGCACGACGACGCCGAGCGTCGTCCCGACGTCGCCGGCATCACGATCAAGCCGGACGCCAACATCCGCCGCGTCATCCTCTGCTCGGGCAAGGTCTATTACGACCTGCTGGAGCGGCGCGAGCGCGACCAGATCGACAACGTCTATCTGATGCGGCTGGAGCAGTTCTATCCCTGGCCGATGAAGTCGCTGATGACCGAACTGGGCCGCTTCCCGAACGCCGAACTGGTCTGGTGCCAGGAAGAGCCCAAGAACATGGGCGGCTGGACCTTCGTCGATCCCTGGCTGGAGCTGACGCTGGAGAAGCTGAACGTGAAGTCGAAGCGCGCCCGCTACGTCGGCCGCCCGGCCTCCGCCTCGACCGCCGCCGGACTGATGAGCCGGCACCTCAAAGAACTCGACGCCTTCCTGACTGACGCCTTCGCCTGAGTGCATCCCGGACAGCGGTTAGTCCGTTTCCGGGATGATCAACGAACGAATCTGAAAGAGCCCTCTCCATGGCCGACATCCTGACCCCCGCCCTCGGCGAATCCGTCACTGAAGCCACCATCGGCAAGTGGACGAAGAAGGCGGGCGACGCCGTGAAGAAGGACGAGGTCCTGGTCGAGCTGGAGACCGACAAGGTCTCTCTGGAGGTGGTTTCGCCGTCCGACGGCGTGCTCTCCGAGATCAAGACGCCCGATGGTGCGACCGTCGTCCCGGGGACTGTGCTCGGCGTGGTCAGCGAGGGTGCATCCGCCGCTCCCTCGGCTCCGGCTCCCGCCTCGACCCCGGAGGCTCCGAAGGCCGCCACTGCCCCGGCCGCTGCTCCGGCTGCCGCCCCGGCTGCCGCGGCCCCTTCCGGCGGTACGGTTGCCATTGCCGTCCCGACCATGGGTGAGAGCGTCGCCGAGGGTACGATGGGCAGCTGGCTGAAAAAGTCCGGCGATACGGTCGCCCGCGACGAACTGCTGGTCGAGATCGAGACGGACAAGGTCGCCGTCGAGGTATCGGCCCCGGCCGCCGGCATCCTGACCATCTCCGCCGAAGCGGGCGCAACCGTCACCCCCGGCCAGTCGATCGGCAGCATCGCCGCCTCCGGTGACGTCCCCGCCGCGGCACCGGTCGCGGCTCCGGTGGCCGCGCCCGCTGCTGTCTCTGACGCCCCGCACCTGTCACCCGCCGTCCAGCGCGTGGTGACCGAGAACAACCTCGACCCCAAGGCCATTGCCGCCACCGGCCCCAAGGGCAACATCACCAAGGCCGACGCCGTGAACGCCATCTCCGCTGCCCCCGCCGCTCCCGCCGCCGCCGCTCCGGCCCCGGCTGCCGCGCCTGCCGCCCCTCGCGTCGACCAGCCGCGCGAGGAGCGGGTCAAGATGACCCGGCTGCGCCAGACCATCGCCCGCCGCCTCAAGGAATCGCAGAACACGGCCGCCCAGCTGACCACCTTCAATGAGGTGGACATGACCAACGTCATGGCCCTGCGGACCCAGTACAAGGACGTCTTCGAGAAGCGTCACGGCGTGAAGCTGGGCTTCATGTCCTTCTTCACCAAGGCGGTGGTCGCGGCCCTGAAGGAGATCCCGGCGGTCAATGCCGAGATCGACGGCACGGACATCATCTACAAGAACCACTATGACATCGGCGTCGCCGTCGGCACCGAAAAGGGTCTGGTCGTGCCGGTCCTGCGCGACGCCGACACCCTGTCGCTGGCGGGCATCGAGAAGGGCATCGCCGCGCTCGGCAAGGCCGCCCGCGACGGCGACCTGACGCTCGACCAGCTGCAGGGCGGCACCTTCACCATCACCAACGGCGGCACCTATGGCTCGCTGATGTCGACGCCGATCCTGAACGCTCCTCAGTCGGGCATCCTGGGCATGCACAACATCGTCCAGCGCCCGATGGCGGTGAACGGCGAGGTGCTGATCCGGCCGATGATGTATCTGGCCCTGAGCTATGATCACCGCATCGTCGACGGCAAGGAGGCGGTGACCTTCCTCGTCCGCGTCAAGGAACTGCTGGAAGACCCGGCGCGGGCCCTGCTGGACCTCTGACCGTGACGGAGGCCGCCGACGTTCTGGAAGTCGCGCGGTTCTCGACCATTCCCGAGGCGGAGCTGGCGGCGTCCTTCCTGCAGCAGCAGGGCGTGCGCGCCTGGCTGCCCGACCGCGACATGGCGACCATGAACCCCGACCTGCTGATCGCCATCGGCGGGGTTCGTGTGGTCACGACGACCGCGCAGATCGTCGAGGCGCGGGCCATCATCGCCCGCATGCGCGCCGGCGAATTCATTGATGAGGCGGACGAGTCCGGCGACTGGATGATCGAGCACACGCCGGGCAAGGTCGGCGATCTGCATGACAACGAGATCAGCGGTGTGATGGGCTGGGCCAAGAAGACCGGCGCGATCGTGGTCGTCCTGGCCTTCGTCGTCTTCCCTTTGGCAGGATGTGTCCTGACGGCCCTGGGCGGCTAGGGCCGCCCCAGCCCGCCCAGAACCTCATCCGTGTCCGCCCCCAGCGCCGGCGGCGCCCGGTCATAGGCGACCGGCGTGACCGTCATCCGGATCGGCGAGGCCACGGTCCGCACCGGCCCGGACAGGTCGGCGCGAGTCTGGGTCACCTCCAGCCCGCGATGCTTCGCCTGGGGCTCGTCGAACACCTGGTCGATCGTATTGACCGGGCCGCAGGGCACCCCCGCCGCCTCCAGCGCCGCCATCAGGCCGTGCATGGTCAGGCCTGCCGTCAGGGCCGACAGCTCGGCCGTGACTGCGGCGCGGTGCTCGATGCGCAGGGCATTGGTCAGGAAGCGCGGATCCGCCCCCAGGCCTGCGGCCCCGAGTGCGCCGCAAAGCGCCCGGAACTGGCCGTCATTGCCCACGGCGATGACCACCATACCGTCCGTGCACGGAAAGGGTTGGTAGGGTGCGAGGTTGGGGTGGGCATTGCCCAGCCGCGAGGGGGCCTTGCCGGAGACGAACCAGTTGGTTGCCTGATTGGCCAGCATGGCCGCCTGGACGTCGAACAGGGCGATGTCGATGGACTGGCCCTGACCCGTGGCCCGTGCGTGCAGCAGGGCCGCCATGATCGCATTGGAGGCATACAGGCCGGTGAACAGGTCGACCACGGCGACCCCGACCTTCATCGGCTCGGCCCCGGCCGCGCCGTCGGGCTGGCCGGTGATGGACATCAGCCCGCCCATGGCCTGGATCATATAGTCATAGCCGGCCCGGTGGGCGTCGGGCCCATCCTGGCCGAAGCCGGTGATCGAGCAATAGACCAGCTTCGGATTGATCGCCGACAGGGCAGCGTGGTCGAGGCCGTACTTCTTCAGTCCGCCCGTCTTGAAATTCTCGACCACCACATCGCAGGTCTTGCTCAGTTCACGGACGATGGCCGCGCCCTCGGGCGTGGCCAGGTCCAGTTCGACCGACTTCTTGCCCCGGTTGGCGCACAGGAAATAGGCGGCGTCGCCCTTTGAACCGTCCGCTTTCGTCGTGAACGGCGGGCCCCAGGCGCGGGTGTCGTCGCCGACGCCGGGGCGTTCGATCTTGATCACCTCGGCCCCGAGGTCCGCCAGCATCTGCGTCGCCCACGGACCGGCCAGCACGCGGCTGAGGTCGAGGACGCGAACGCCGGAAAGGGGCCCCTTTGCAGGGTCGGGGGTTGAGGGTTGGGGGTCGAGGGAGGCCCGATCTACGGTCGAATTCATGTGTGGGAGGTCCGTATCGCGGTCAGCCCGGCTTCATCCCTCGACCCTCGACCCTCGGCCCCCGGCCCGCTCAAAGCCCCGGATCCCACACGCCCGCATCCCGCATCCGGCACTCCCGTGCCTCACGCGCCCGACCATCCATCTCTTCGGCCATGACGCAGACGGCCTTTGACACCGTCGCCTTGTGAACGCCGGGGACCAGGGCGTGGGCGAAGGCACAGCCGGCCAGTTTCAGCAGGCGGAACCCGAACCGCGCCGAGGCGGCCATATGGTGGAAATAGCTTTCGTCGACCTCGCGCGGGTGTTCGACGAACAGGCGGTGAAAGGTGCGGCTCATGGCGGCAGTCTAGCCTGCGTCGGGCCGTCCCTCTACCCGACCGGTGCATTTTGGCCTAAACCGCGCGCCAGAACAGGGGGAGACCGGGATCGCCTGATCCCGTCGTGCGCCCCGCCACGCTCAGGAAAGACGACCCATGGCCGACGGCTCCAACGCCCCGCACAAGACCTTCCGCTGGGACGACCCGCTGGACCTGTCGGGCCGGCTGACCGACGACGAGCGGATGATCCAGGACGCGGCGCGCTCCTACGCCCGCGAGAAGCTGCTGCCGCGGGTGGTCGAGGCCTTCCGTGACGAGACCTTCGACCGCGCCATCATGACCGAACTGGGCGAGATGGGCTTCCTCGGGGCCATGCTGCCGGAACAGTACGGCGGCTCCTCGGTCAGCCATGTCGCCTATGGCCTGATCGCCCGCGAGATCGAGGCGGTCGACAGCGGCTATCGCTCGGCCATGAGCGTCCAGTCCTCGCTCGCCATGTATCCGATCTACGCCTTCGGCTCGGAAGAGCAGAAGATGCGCTTCCTGCCGCGTATGGCGGCGGGCGAACTGGTCGGCTGTTTCGGCCTGACCGAGGCCGACGGCGGCTCCGACCCGGCCTCGATGAAGACCAAGGCCGTGGCCGTGGACGGCGGCTACCGCCTCAACGGCGCAAAATACTGGATCACCAACAGCCCCATCTCGGACCTCGCCGTGGTCTGGGCCAAGCTGGATGATGTGATCCGGGGCTTCATCGTCGAGCGCGGCATGGACGGCTTCACCACCGACAAGATCGGCGACAAGCTGAGCCTGCGCGCCTCCATCACCGGCGACATCGGCCTGAACGACGTCTTCGTGCCGGAAGAGAACCTGCTGCCGGGCGTCAAGGGCCTGCGCGGTCCCTTCTCCTGCCTGAACAAGGCCCGCTACGGCATCGCCTGGGGGGCCATGGGTGCCGCCGAGGCCTGTTTCCACCTGACCCGCGACTATGTCGGCGAGCGCATGCTGTTCGGCCGCCCGCTGTCCTCGCGCCAGCTGGTGCAGAAGAAGCTGGCCGACATGCAGACCGAGATCTTCCTCGGCTTCGAGGGCGCGCTCGCCCTCGGACGTCTGCTCGACCAGGGGGCCTGGGTCCCCGAGGCCATCTCGATGATGAAGCGCAACAACTGCGGCAAGGCGCTGGATATCGCCCGCGTCGCCCGCGACATGCACGGCGGCGCCGGCATCACCGGCGAGATGCACGTCATGCGCCACGCCATGAACCTCGAGACGGTCAATACCTATGAGGGGGCCCACGACGTCCACGCCCTGATCCTGGGCCGGGCCATCACGGGGCAGAGCGCCTTCTAGGGACGGGGGGCTTCCGACGGGGCGTCTTCCCGCGTCCCGGTGTTGACCTCGGGCACATAGAGGCCGGTCACCAGCCGGGTCAGGAAGCCGCCGGGCTGGTTCCGCGGCCCATAGCGGCCGCAGGGGTCCGGATCGGCGATGGCGCGCACCGGCCGGTCCGCCGGGGCCAGGGCATCGCCGACGGCATCCGCAAAGGGTTCGGCCATCTGCAGGGCGTCGCCCACGCGCGAGAGCGACGGCGAATCGGTGCCCACCACATTGGCGTTGCGCGCCCAGGCGATGGCAGCGGCCTGACGGCCCCGCGGGTCCAGCAACTCCGCCTCGGCGGCCAGTCCCCCGGTGGTGCCCGGTACCCGCACCGTGCCCGGGCCGGGGATGAAGGCATTGGCCACCGCCGCCACGGCCGATCCCGCCGGTGCGGTCGGATCGATCCGCACCACGGCGGTCCGGACACGAGAGGCGCCATCGGGGGATGCGGCCAGGGTGAACCGCTCGCTGATCTCGTAACAGACCTGCCGGTCGACCTCGCGCAGCACCAGGGCGCGATCATCGTCCGTGAGGCCGCCGCTCGCCGGGCCGGCCAGCACGGTCGGCTCAAGCCAGACCTGCTCGATCGCTGAGGCCGCCGTCTCGTCGCGGTGCTGCCGGATCGAGGCACGCAGGGTGCCGTCCTGGGCCTCGAGCCGGTCATAGCCGGACAGGAAGCCGCTGTTCGCATCGGGTGCGGTCTGACAGGCGGCCAGGCCGCAGACGGCCAGAAGACAGGCAGGCAGAAGGGATTTCACGGTCATCGGGACTCCTCGGTGCCAACATACATGCGGGGTACCGGTCCGGCTGCGCCGGCCACCCCAAATTCTTCTGCCTGCGTCAGGAAGTATCAGCCCCCTCGTCCGGGCCCGGACCCTAGTCTGGCCGCTCGCGGTCGGTGGAGCATTGTCATTCCGCTTCAGGGCCGTATCGTCAGCCCAGGGCGGAGCGGGGACCATGGACGGGGAAACGGCCGGCATCGAGGATGACGATCCCTTCGCCCAGTTGCGCGAAGTCTTCGCCGGTCGCCGGGCGCTCCTGCTGGAGGATGATCCGGCCCTTTCTGACCATGTGGCGGGTCGTCTGCTTCGCGCAGGGTTCGATGCCGTGGATCGCGTCGACAGTGGAGAAGCCGCCATAGCCGCGGCGGCCGGGCCCTATGATGTCCTGATCCTTGATCGCCTGACGACCGGGCTCGACGGGCTGGAGACCCTCAAGCGGATTCGCGGGGGTGGCGGACCCTGTGCCGACGCCCCGGCCCTGATGCTGACCGCGCTCGGCGGTGAACGTCAGAAGGTCGAGGGGCTGCTGGGCGGTGCCGATGACTATCTGGCCAAGCCGGTTGGGGATGAGGAACTGCTGGCCCGTATCGCGGCCCAGCTGCGCCGCGCCGCCCGGCGGGCGGCCCCGGTCGCGGGGGATCTGGTCAACGGTCCGTTCCGGCTGGCCTTCGGGGCCCGGACGCTGAAATTCGACGCCGAGGGCGGCGCGCGGCTGATCGATCTGTCGCCGCTGGAGTTCGCCATCGTCAGTGAGCTGATGACCGCGCGCGGCCAGCCGGTGACCAAGACCATGTTGTGGGATCGCTGCTGGATCGAATGGCGGTTCCTGCCGGACAATTTTGTCAACATCATCGACGCCCGGATCAGCGCCCTGCGCCGCCGGCTCAAGGAACAGACCCCCGAACTGGGTGATGACCTCCACCCCCTGATCGTCCCGGCCCGCAGCCAGAGCCTGGTCTTCCGCGACCTCTCCGCCTGGACGGGCTGAGATCATCGTGCCGTTTCGCTTCCTCCGCTTGCGCGCCTGGCTGGGACGGCGGACCTCGACCCAGCTGGCGGCCGGTATCGCCGTCATGGCCGCCTTGGCCCTGACCGGCTCGCTGATCGCCACCAGCGCTGCGGTGCGGATGGATCAGCGCGAGCAGGCGGCCCTCGCGGCCCTGAACGACTACAGCTCCATGGCCAGCAAGCTGGGGGCGGAATCCAGCCTGACGGCCGCCAACATCACCGAGGCGGACGCTGCCTATCTCTCGGGCTGGCTGAGCGCCTTCCAGGCCGGGCCGACGCGCGAGGCCGGCAGTCTGGCCGAGACCTGCCGCACGGGCCAGGGCGGCGCGGGCGTGCGCTTCATCCGGGCTCCGGTCGGCAAGCCTGCGGGTCTGGCGGCGCTCGAGACGATCCGGGGCGAGCGGGCTCCGCGGCTGGGCGACGGGGTCTATGTGGTGCGTCTGGAACGCGGCGTTCTGTGTCCCTCGCGCGCCGTCGAGGTGGTGGTGGTGCGCCAGTCGGTCGGGGCGCTCGACATCGCCGTCGGCCGTGTCGTCGACCGGTCGGGACAGGCCCTGGGCTGGGCCGTGGCGGCGGTGGCGGCCGCCGGCGTTCTGCTGCTGGCGTTCGGCCTGACGGCGGCGACCTTTGCCCGGCGCCGGCTGACCAGTGCCGTGGCCGAGGTCAGCCGGGCCCTGGATCTGGCCTCGGTCGGGGATTTCTCGGTCCGGGCCCCTGCGACGGCGGTGGCTCCCGAACTGACGGAACTGACCGCACAGGTGAACCTGACCCTCGACCGGCTGGAGGAGTTGCTGAGCTGGCTGAGGGATTCCGCGGACCAGCTGGCGCATGATTTCCGGACCCCCCTGGCGCGGGCCTCGGCCCGGCTGGACCGGCTGAAGGAGGCCTCGACGACGCCTGAGGCTCGCGCCCTGGCCGAAGAGGTCCGTAGCGACCTGACCCGGCTGACGCGGGCGATGAACGAGGCCATGGCCCTGCGCGACGGCGAGGCCTGGGTGTTCGAACATGTTCAACTGGACCGGCTGGCCGCCTCGGCGGCCGACCTCTACCAGCCTCTCGCCGAGGAACGTGGCGTGGTCATCCGGGTCGAGGCCTCGCCGGTGGCGGTGCTGGGCGTACGGTCCCTGCTGCAAAGGGCGGTGACCAATCTGGTCGACAATGCCGTGAAATTCTCGCCCCGGGGCGGGGTGGTGACCCTGACTGTGTGGCACGACGAGGGGAGGCCCGGGCTGTCGGTTGCCGACCAGGGGCCGGGGTTCGATCCCGGCCTGCTGGATGACCCGGCCCGTGCGGTCGCCAGTGCGGCCGAAGAGGGCCGCGAGAGCCACGGCATGGGGCTGGCCTTCGTGCGCGCCATCCTCAAGCGGCACGGCGCGGCCATGATGATTGATGACGCCGGTCCGGGGGCTGTCGTCACGGCGCGTTTCTCGCGCTAGGGTCCGTGCATCAACAGGGGATTGGCGATGCGTTCCATCATCCGGGCCGGCAGTTTGTCCATGCTGGCGCTCGTCGTTGCGGTGCCGCTGCTGGCGGTCACGCCGGCTGCTGCCCAGCAGTCACCGGTACCGTTCGACGCCCAGCGGGGGGTCTTCACCTTCGCTACCGGGCTGGAACGGGCCCTGCCCGCCGTGGTCCAGGTGACGACCCTCGGCCAGTCCGAAGGCCCGAGTTCGGGCGAGAACGAGCCGCGGCCGATCTCCAGCGGTTCGGGCGCCATCATCGACGCCCGCCTGGGCATCGTCGTGACCAACAATCACGTCGTCGAGGGTGGCCGGAAATTCACCGTCGACATGACCGACGGCCGCATCTTCGACGCCGTGCTGATCGGCACCGACAAGGCGACCGACCTGGCCGTACTGAAGATCGAGGCGCCCTCCGTTTCGAGCCTCGGCCTGTCGCAGATCGAGGTGGTCAATTCCGATTCCCTGCGGACGGGCGATCTGGCCTTTGCCGTCGGCTATCCGCTCGGCCTCGACCAGACCCTGACCATGGGGGTGATCTCGGGCCTCGGTCGTTCCGGCATGGGGGACCGGATCGAGGACTATATCCAGACTGATGCGGCGGTGAATTCCGGCAACTCCGGCGGTCCGCTGCTCGACAGCCGCGGACGCCTGATCGGGATCAACACCTCCATCCTGTCGGGCGGTGGTGGCGGCAATGACGGCATCGCCTTCGCCGTTCCCAGCCGCATCCTGATGTATGTGGTGGCCCAGCTGCGCGAGAGCGGCGAGGTCCGGCGCGGCGCGACCGGTGCCATCCTGGGCTCGCTCAACGCCCAGCGCTCGCGCGACCTCGGTCTCGGCATTGTCCGCGGTGCCGTGATCGAGGATGTCGCCCCCGGCTCGTCGGCCGAGGCCGCAGGCCTGCGCCGCGGCGACATCGTCACCCGGATCCAGAACCGGCCCGTCTCGAACGCCGGCACGGTGGCGGCGACCATCGGCATTGCCGCGCCCGGCACCCGGCTGGACGTGGTCTATCTGCGCGAGGGCCGGGAAGGCCGCGCCACCCTGACCGTGGAGACCCCGTCCGAGCGGCTGATCCGCGTCGGACCAGAGGCGGTCATGGCCCGGGGTGCCTCCGTGCGCGCCGTCGCCGACGGCCTGCAGGTGTTTTCGGTCGAGGGCGGTTCTGTCGCGGCGGCCGCAGGCCTCCAGGCGGGTGATCTGATCCGTGCCGTGGATGGTGCCTCCGTCTCCGACCTCGGCGGTCTGGCGGCAGCCCTCGATGCTGACGCCGGCCTGACCCTGTCGGTGACGCGGGGCGGCGAGACGGTCGAGATCAGCCTGCCCTGAGCCTGCTGTCCCAAGCCCTCTTCCCTGACAGTCCGGCGCGACGCCGGACAGCAAAACGCCCGCTCTGCCGGGGGGGGGGGGGAGGGGTGGCGGAGCGGGCGTCTCGCTTTGGAGGAAGCGTCGGCCCGCCGGAGCCCTTGGTGGAGTGATCCAGGAGGGGCTGGGGGGGCTGTTCAGGATCCGGAAGCGCTCCGAACTCCAGCGAGCCGATGGGTCGGTTGTCGCCCTCCAAGGGGGCGGGCGATGGGCGGAAGCGAGGCGATTTCATGTTCGTCGCGATTTCTTCCGGGCGCGGCGTCGCGGACACGGTGTCCGCCGGGGTGATTGCGGGGAATGCGCCGCAGCCCACTGGCGTTTTGCCGACGGCGGCGTAACCTTCTGCCGATGAGCGATGCCGCTGACCTGCAGTCCGTTCCCGGTCCGGTCTTCTTCGACCGGCGAGAACTCGACCTGATCCTGAGGGTCTATGGCCGGATGGTCGCGGCGGCCGAGTGGCGCGACTATGCCATGGTCGGTCACAGGGACGTCGCCGAATTTGCCGTCTTCCGCCGCTCAGGCGACGCGCCCCTCTACCGCATCGAGAAGCGACCTTCCCTGCGTCTCAAACAGGGGCAGTGGGCGGTGATCGGCGAGGGCGGGGTGGTGCTGCGGCGGGGCCGGGAGCTGGCCCAGGTCCTGCGCGTCTTCGACAGCCGCAAATTCACGATCGTGGAATAGAAAAAAGGCCCGGATTGCTCCAGGCCCCCTTCCTCTTGGACTGCCGCGCTTCGCGCTGCTTCAGGCCGAACCAAACGCGCTCAAGCAGTGAGCCGCCACGCGGCGAGCGTTAGCGTTCCAGCCTCAGCGCCGGCCGCCGAACAGGGCGAGCAGGAACTGGAACATGTTGATAAAGTTGATGTACAGGCTCAGCGCACCGAAGCTGGTGGCCACGCTCATGGCGGTCTGGTTCCCGCCGAGGGCGTAGTAGGTCATCTTCAGCCGCTGGGTGTCATAGGCGGTCAGGCCGGCGAAGATCAGCACGCCGGCGACGCTGATGATCAGCTGCATCATGCTGCTCTGCAGGAACATATTGACCAGCGAAGCGATGATCAGGCCGATCACGCCCATGATCAGGAAGCTGCCGATGCCGGACAGGTCCTTCTTGGTCGTATAGCCGAACAGGCTCAGCCCGCCGAAGGCAGCGGCCGTGATCAGGAAGGTCTGGATCACCGAAGCGCCAGTATAGACCAGCACCACCGTGCCCATCGAGGCACCGATCAGGGCCACGATCAGCCAGTACAGTCCCCCGGCCGCGGACGGGCTCGGGTTCTTCATCAGGAAGTTGGAACCCAGCAGGATGACCAGGGGCGAGAAGGCCACGATCATGCCCAGCATGGTGAAGCCGGCCAGGCGGGTCACGCCGTCCGCGCCGATCGCGGTCGAGAACATCAGGTCGCGCACCGGCGGATAGGATCCGGTGACCCAGGCCAGGGCGGCCGAGACCAGCAGGCCCAGGGCCACCTTGTTGTAGACGCCCAGCATGAAGCTGCGCAGGCCCGCATCCGCCGACATGTCGGCGGTGGTGGGCATTGAATAGCCGTTTCTGAAATCGCTCATGGCGAGATCGGTCCTCCATTGGGCCGGTCCATCCCGGCCTTTGGGCAAATATCGGGCGGGTTCGAACCTTCCGCAAGGAAAACCGGACTTGGGTCGGGCGTTTGCAGCCGCTACCAAGGGTCGCATGATCCGGCTTTTCACCGCCCTGTCTGTGCCCGATGATGTGGCGGAGACGCTCGCCCGCCGTCAGACCGGCCTGCCCGGAGCGACCTGGCGGACGGCCGAACAGCTGCACATCACCCTGGCCTTCTACGGCGAGATCGACGAGCGCCGGGCCGATGACCTGGCCGTGGAGCTGGCGCGGGCGGCCACGGGCGGCCCGTTCGAGCTCACCCTGTCCGGCGTCGGGGCCTTCGGCGACGGCCACCGCACCCATGCCATCTGGGCGGGCGTCCAGGCCTGCGAGCGATTGTCGGTACTCGCCGGACGCTGCCGCAGCGCCGCCGACCGCGCGGGCGTTCCGGTCGAGCGCCGCGACTACCGGCCGCACCTGACCCTGGCCTATCTCAAGCCCCAGGCCGATCCCGATCGCATCGGGGCCTGGATCGCCGACCACAACCTGCTGCAGTCCCCGCCGATCCGGATCGACCGGTTCGGCCTCTATTCCAGCGTCCTGACCCCCGGCGGCAGCCGCTATGACCTCGAGAGGGAGTATGTCCTTTGACCGGACCGGTGCTTGAGACCGAACGCCTGATCCTGCGCCCGATCGCGCTGGAGGATTTTCCGCGCTGGGCGGAGATGATGGCCGATGCCGAAGCGGCGAAATTCCTCGGCGGGGTCCAGCCAGAGGCCGTGGCCTGGCGGGGGTTCATGACCATGGCCGGGGCCTGGAGCCTGACCGGCGTGTCGATGTTCTCGATCATCGGACGCGACACGGGCCTCTGGCTGGGCCGGGCCGGCCCCTGGACACCGAAAGGCTGGCCCGGCACCGAGGTCGGCTGGGCCCTGCATCCGGACGCCCAGGGCAAGGGCTATGCTGTGGAGGCGGCGATCGCGACCATCGACTTTGCCTTCGATGTTCTGGGCTGGACCGAGGTCATCCATACCATCGCGCCGGACAACACCCCGTCACAGAGACTGGCCGGGCGAATCGGCTCGCGCAATCTCGGCCCCACCCGCCTGCCGCCCCCCTTCCAGGACCTGCCCGTCGACAGCTGGGGCCAGAGCCGGGAGGAATGGCGGGCCCTGGCGCGGTGAGGACATACTGACGCTTTGACCGATCCGCGTGTTCCGCTAGTCAGGATGCAGGAAACGACGAGGATGGGCGATGCGGGTTCTGGTTCTGGGCGGTGACGGTTTCTGCGGCTGGCCGACGGCCCTGCATCTGTCGGCGCAAGGCTGGGATGTCTGCATCGTCGACAATCTGAGCCGCCGCAACATCGACAATGAGCTGGAGGTGCAGTCGCTGACGCCGATCCGGACCATGGGCGAGCGGATCGCCGCCTGGAAAGAGGTCAGCGGCCAGACCATCGAATTCGTCAACATGACCGTCGGCAAGGAGTTCGACCGGCTGGTCGCGCTGATCAAGGACTGGAAGCCCGACAGCGTCGTCCATTTCGCCGAACAGCGGGCCGCCCCCTATTCGATGAAGTCGGCGCGGCACAAGCTGTACACGGTCGACAACAACATCAACGCCACCAACCACCTCCTGGCCGCCATCGTCGAGAGCGGGCTGGATGTGCACCTCGCCCACCTCGGGACCATGGGGGTCTATGGCTACACCACCGCAGGCCTGCGCATCCCCGAGGGTTATCTGAAGGTCACGGTCGACACCGATTTCGGCCCCGCCGAGCAGGAGATCCTGTTCCCGCCGAACCCGGGCTCGATCTATCACATGACCAAGACCCAGGATGCCCTGCTGTTCCAGTTCTACGCCAAGAACGACGGCGTCCGGATCACGGACCTGCACCAGGGCATCGTCTGGGGTGCCCAGACCGAGGAGACCCGCAAGGACGAGCGCCTGATCAACCGGTTCGACTACGACGGCGACTACGGCACGGTGCTGAACCGCTTCCTGATGCAGGCGGCGGTCGGCTATCCGTTGACCGTGCACGGCACCGGCGGCCAGACCCGGGCCTTCATCCACATCCAGGACACGGTGCGCTGCGTCGAGCTGGCGCTGAAAAACCCGCCCAAGGTCGGTGACCGGGTCAAGATTCTCAACCAGATGACCGAGAGCCGCCGGGTCCGTGACCTCGCCGCCATGATCGCCACCATGACCGGGGCCGAGGTGCACAATGTGCCCAACCCGCGTCTCGAGGCGGACGAGAACGAACTGGTGGTCGCCAATGACCAGTTCCGCGAGCTGGGGCTGAAGCCGATCACCCTCGCCGAGGGGCTGATGCAGGATGTGACCGAAATCGCCCGCCGCTATGCCGACCGCGCCGACCTGTCCAAGGTGCCCTGTGTCTCGACCTGGAACGGAAAACGGGCCGAGGCGGTCAAGGCACCGGCCACCGTCGTCACACCGTCCACCAGCCCGGCGCAGGCGCTTTCGGCCTGACCCGCGTGACGGCATCGGTCGCCCCCTCGCTGCTGGTCTTCGGCGGCGGCTGGCTGGGCCGTGCGGCCGGGCTGGAGGCCCTGCGCCGCGGTGGCCGTGCCGTCCTGACCAGCCGCGATGCCGACCGGCGGGCGGCTCTCTCGGCTGAAGGACTCGGCGCGATCGACCCGGATGAGGCGGCCGCCCTGGCCGCGGCTGTGGCCGGGGCCTCCGCCATCCTGATCTGCGCCCCGCCCCTGCCCGAGGGATGCCCGGGGCTGAAGGCCCTGTCGCCGGCGCTGACGGCCTCAGGCACCTGGCCGGACTGGATCGGCTATGTCTCCTCCACCGCCGTCTATGGCGACCGCGGCGGCGGCTGGGCGCTGGAGGACAGCGAGCTGAACGCCGCCTCGCTGGAGGGGGCCCGCCGCGTGCGGGCCGAGCGCGACTGGCTGGACGCAGGACAGGGCATGGGGCTGACCGTTCAGCTGTTCCGCCTGCCGGCCCTCTACGGCCCCGGCCGCTCGCCCCTGGACCGGTTGCGTGACGGCACGGCGCGGATCGTGCGCAAGCCGGGACAGGTGTTCAACCGGGTCCATGTCGACGATGTCGTCTCGGGCCTGTTCGCCTCCATGGCCCGCCCGCGGCCCGGTGCCGCCTACATCCTTTGCGACGACGAGCCCGCCCCGGCGGATGTGGTCATGGAAGGGGCCGCGCGCCGCCTCGGCCTGCCGATGCCGCCCGAGATCGATCTCGACGATCCCTCGGTCTCCGACGCCATGCGGCGCTTTTACCGGGACTCAAAACGCCTCTCGAATGCGAAGGCCAAGGCCGAACTGGGCTGGCGGCCCAGATATCCGAGCTGGCGGGACGGGCTGCAGGCGCTCATCCGTGAGGGCGAGGCATAGCCGACGTCGATGCTCGACAATCCGGCCACGACGTCATCGACATCGCGACAACCGCGCTCAAGCAGCGAGCGACCGCGTCGCGAGCGTTAGCGCCCTCCTAAAAGGGCAGCAGGTTCCGCTGCCGGCTGTAGGCCATCGTCCCGACATTGGCACCCGCGCGCAGGCCGACGCCGGTGCGGATCGGGGCCAGGATGATGCCGTCGGCGCGCTGGTAGTTCACGCCCACGCCGCCGATCAGATAGGCGGTGCCCTCCACGCCGGGGTAGCGGCGATAGATCATGTCGGGGTGGTCGAGGCCGTACACCAGG
>JAIESL010000023.1 GCA_019746095.1 Caulobacteraceae bacterium | reverse complement strand
GGCGGACGGATCTATCCCGGGCTCGCCCGCGCATGGCCGGTCATCCGCGAAGGCTTCGGCGATCGCGCGAGCGAGATCCTCCGGATGGACGATGACGCGCTCATCTCCGGTTTCCAGCATCATTGGCAAGCCAATCCGGCGATCCGGGAAGACGTTCTCGCCGCCGTCGAAAGACAGATCGCTAGCCCGTATCCGCGTCCCATCCCGCTCTGGATCCACGCCGGGGAAACCTCCGGATCAAGCGCGTTGCGCGACCTGTGCTTAGAGATCATCCGACGACCTACCCGCACTTGGAACGAGATCAGCTCGGCCCTGACCGCGGCCAATATTCTCGCGAGCGGTTACCACGAAGACGCCTTTGTCCTTTCCGAACTCGCGACGCTCACGGAGGGGCCGTCCGCCAACGGCGCCATTGCGGCGCTCTGCGACGGTTGGCCGGCAAGCGACGTCTTTGACGCCGTCTGGGAACGTTTGAAAAAATCCGGCGAAACACGGCGTCTAGCGCTATGCGATCCTGTTTACCTGAAGGTGGGGATGGCTCGCTCACAGGCGGACCAAGTCGTCGAAAACCTGTCCCTCGCCGCGAACAGCTTCACCGGTCGCGCGGCCGACGGTCTTCCGTTCTGGACACCCAACGCTGTGGGGCGCATCCGGCGAGACGCGGACCTGCCCGATCTGATCCTGGAACGCATGGCAGGTCAGTCTTCGGTGAGCGAGAAACTCACCTTCGCCTCCCTCCTCAGCGCCGCCCGCGGATTGACGCCAGACCTCGCGGCGATGTGTCGGGTCGAGTTGCGCCGGCTCGAGGCCGCGCCCGTCGCCGAGACGGGAATGGATCTCTTGATGGTTCGGAACGAGGTCTCGCTGCGCGGCCGCCTATTCGACCTCCTCCGTCTCAACGTCTGACACGTAATCTCGTCCCCCAAACGCCAACAGGACCCCGGGGCAAATACGATCCGCGTCGAGCCCTCCTGTGCCGCCAAAAGGCCGAGGAGCTGGAGCTCATCTTCATCGTAATCTAGCGCAGAGTCGGCGACATGCAGTCCATTGGCACCAGTCGCCGGCAGTGGTGGATCAACACCCTCAGCTGAACGCGCGCCATGTCCAGCGACGGGGGACGCGAGTTTCGACGAATGCCTAGTCTCCGCCGCCGACCAGTCCCTCTCCAAATTCCACCTCACCGTCTTCTGCGGCCGTAGACGGTCGGTGTCGTAGACCGTTGCTAGGTGGGACGATCCGGTCGATGGCATACACCCAACCCTCATCGCGATGCATGCCCAGCAGCCGCATCTCGCTCCGCTTCACCTTGTCTTCGATGAGCTCAAGACCATTGAGGCGGATCGCCACAACGACATCCTCAGGCTCCGGGTCAGTTTCCCGGAAGCTGAAGGCGCGCTGAGGCAGCTGAACCGAACCGTCCTCCAGTCGCTCGCCATCGCCTTGGAAGACAGCGAAGGGTTTGACCGTCGGGTCATAGTCCCGAGCTTGTGAATAGAAGGCCACGGAATAAGGGATGCGTGGTCCTTCTCCGAGCTCGAACCATGGTCCAGGATTTTGTAAGCGGGCACGCCGCCGCTGGGTCCGCTCCGCGAAGCGTTCGCGATCGTAAAACCCATCCGGCGCCAGAACGGGATCGCATCATCCGGCGCGATCTCGATCTGCGCGACCGAGTAGCCTCGCCGCGTGGCCCAATCGAGCATGAATTCCGCTAGCCGGCGGCCGTAACCGCGGCCTCGCAGATCCGGCCGCACCTCCATGATGTCGAGACCGTCGATGAATCCCACCGGCTCGTCGCCCTCCAAAAGGACGTGCACTGCTCCAGGGTCGGTCTCGAACGTCTTCTCAACCAGATTCCAGTTGCAGAGAAAGCCCTTGGACGGAAGTTCGACCTTGGGATCCCAATGCGCTTCTTGGGCGTCCAAGGTCTCGCGATGGACAGTGTCCTCGACTTCCAGCCAAGCCTTGATCTTCGCCAGCGCCTCGGGCGTTGCGGGAACAACACGAATGTTGGTCATGATCGAACTTCCTCCCAGCGCGCTCGATGTTTCCGGCCGCATGTGCCTGCCTCGAGCTGGAGCCTGCGTCGCCTAAGCCTCCCGGCGCCAGCGTTTCACCACGGCCTCAATGGCTGCGCGTTGAATGGGCGGCTTGGCCCAACCATCGGCAAACTTGATGTCGTTCGAGTCAGGGAGCTGTTGCTCGCTGAGTTCGCGGATCTTGATCCTCGCAGGGATAGCGGCCGCCTCCCCAACAAAAACGGCTTCGCGCCGCACGAGTGACGGCAGCAGCTTGGTTAGGCCAGCAAGGCTATCGGGTAGGAAGCGCGCTACGTGTTCTTGGTCGGCGGAGTTCGTGAGGCGAAGGATCACCCAACTATTGCACTGGGAGAGAACCGTACTCTCGACATCCGCTGGCCGTTGCGAGACGAGCATCAAGCCAAGCCCGTATTTACGGCCCTCACGTGCAAGGCGCCGAATGGCAACCTGAGCGGCTTCGTACTCTGCTTGCCCATGGTTCGGCACATAGCGGTGCGCCTCTTCGCAGACCAGCAGGACTGGATCCCGTTCTCGCTCGTCGCGCGTCTGCCAAACCTTGTATTGGAACAGCAGCCTGGCGATGACTGCAGCGAGGGGGCCGGCGACCTCGTTGGGGAGGCCGGAGATATCGACAATCCTGATGTCCTTCTGCTCGTTCACCGCGCCCTCCCCGACGAACTGCGCGATGATCTCCGAAAGCTCTGGGTCGCCGTCAGTGTGGTTCTTAAGCATGAACGAGAGACGCGGATCGGCGCGCAGGACATTAAGCTTGTCCAAGATGGAGCGGTGCGATTTCGAGTCTGTCGCCGACTTCCGCTTGATCACGCCCTTCGTGTCCGTCGTCACGCCCTGCTCTTCGAAGATGTGAGCGACGAATTCGTCGAGCGAGAACGGGAAAGGCAGATCGCGGTCGAATGCGGCGACGATCGCGGCGTCCTCATCCTTCAACGGACGCGGGTCGTCCGGTGCCTTATCCGGAGACTGATCGATCCAGCTTTTTGAGGGTTCAATGAGCTTCAGGTCCACCATGCGTGCATGGGCCAACGCCTTATAGACGATGTTGTTCTGCGACGTGGCTTCCTCTTCGGTCTTGCCGATGACAAGCGAGCGGAACTCGTCGCCGGTCATAAGCCAGTACGGAAGCCGAAGGATCGGCCGAGCGGCTTCTTCACCGCCGGCGCTGGAGTCGTAGGCCCGATAAACGGTAGCGCGCTCCCCGAAAGCCTTAGCGTACTCACCATGAGGATCGATAATCACGACCCGTGGACGCCAGGTGCCGCGTGCGCTGGGCTGGTTAAGCAAGCCGTGGAGCAGGGCCGCGACCGTCGCAGACTTGCCGGAGCCCGTAGAGCCGAGGACGGCGCAATGCTGTCCAAACATTTTGTTGATGTTGGCACGAGCGACGGCGGATTCAGCGCCGACGTAACGACCGATCTCGACCATGGGGTCCTCTCCGTCCCCGCGCTGCTGTTCCGCAGCGGTGAAGAGGGCCTGCACTTCCTGATGCGACATCAGGTAGACTCCTTGCAGGGGCAAGGGATAGGTCGTCACGCCCCGACCGAACTCCAGGATGCTCTGGTTGGCGTGCCAAACGCCCTCCCCGAAAAGATCGATCTCCATGATCCGCTGATCCCGCTCAGGCGGAACCGGGGGCCCGCCGCCTTCGAGCTGCATGTCGGACCGCATCCGCAGAAGCCGAACATAGGCGAAGAGAACCCGCCTACCGAAATGGATCTTCACGACGCTAGCGATCTGCCCGACGGCGTAAACCCGGCCCTCGTAGGTCCGGTTGAGTTCGGTGATGCCGCCATCGAGTTCGACACGGGCGGTGGTTCCGGAAACCTCAAGGATTGAACCGATCCTGAGGTCGGGAACGACGTCGAAGGGCCTCATTCGCCGCCTCCAGCATTAGCAGCGCCCTCGGCACCTGCGACCGGTGCCGCCATGACGTTGTCTTCCGCCTGCTGCGGACCGTCGCTGAGGAACTTGGTTACCCCCTCGAAGGTCCACCATTCATGGTTTTCGCCCGCCTGAGAAAGGTTCGTGGTGCTGCCGTGGTAGAGGCCTTTGTCGGTAAGGGCGAAGATGCGGTTCGCCCACGGCTTCTGCGTCATCCAGTCGACGAGCTTGTCCGGCAATACTGCTACGCCCGCCTTCTCCTGCTCACGAACGAAAGCCACCAACACCGTCTTGCAGTCGGGCCTAGACATGGCTTCCTCGATGTGGAGATCAACGTGTTCGTCGCCGAAGCTGTAGCCGCAGATTGCAAAGACCATCGGCTGCGGCGACCTCAGCACCTCGCGCAGTTTCTCGAAGAGCGAGGCGAAGGGGTCACGTTGGGTGGCCACGTACTTGGTGGCCTGCGGGTAGATCAAGACGTTGCCTGCACGCTCGGGATAGCCGCACCCCTCACGACAACGAATTACCGATCCATTGCCTTCGGCGTGCCAGTCAATCGAGCCATGCAGCTTTATCAAGTGAGCGGCTACACGACCGCCGGTGCCGTTCTCAGCGTAAGCCGTCTCGGGTGCCCAATAAGCCATCGCCCCGCCGCTGAACCCATCGGCGAAACTTATCCGCTCCAGCGCCAAGGCATCCTCGATGAGCGTGTCATAGTTCAGGGTGAAGAAGTTCACGGGACGCAGGGGCCGGCCCACCTTGTCGCGAGCCGCAAAAAGCGTCCGCAGAAAGTCGCGATGGTGCTCGACCTTAACGACATGCTTCCCCTCTTCGGCGACCTTCGGGGCCGCGCCGCCCTCTCCGGGTAGATAGCCACGCCGGATGACGTCGCGGATCGCGTCACGAATTCCGCCGTGCAGTGCACGCAGCGTGTCCACGGCATAGTCCGCTCCGCCGACGGCGATTTGCTGCTCCTTCGACCGTTCAGCCAGCGCGACAAAGTCTCCAAGCTGGCTGAGGACGTGTTCGATATGAGCTGCGTCAGGTAGGCTCGATCTTAGGGCTGCGAAAAGCGCCTTATGGTTTGCGCCCGGATCCGCATAGTTCGCTGCAACCAGTTCAGTGAGCGGATACATCAGCGGGAGACCTGAGCGGCAGCTGATGCCGGCACCGAAAAGCCAAGCCTGACGCTCGGAGGTGAGGTGTGCGGTCACATCCTCCACCGCTGCATCGAAGTCCGAAGTCATCTCGCCCCCTGCCATTCGGCCCCGACGTCGAACGCTCGACGAACGACGCTCTTAACCAGGATGACGGTAAACTCAGACGTGTGTCTTTCCCACCCCGTAGCTGGCGGCCAACAGCTTGGAGTATCAGCTGCTGCGGCTCGCTTCAGTTGAACGGCCGATCCGCCGAAAAGCGGACGCTGCCAACGTCCAAGAAGAGTCAGGAACGGACGTCTGGCTGCCGGGTGCGGAGGATGTCGGCTTCTGACTCATTGCGGACGCTGAGAGAGTCCGCTTCTAGCCAGCGCCTACTATGGAGGGGAGGGCAGAGGTCCGGTCCGCTTCTGGCTCACAGCGGACAGCCCCCCCTGCCTTTTGCGCATAAGAGGTGCGTTTCGCGAAGCGGGACGGACAGTTTGAATATGGCGCTCTCCGCCCTGTCCGTCGCTGCAGTGCAAATCGTAGGGAAAGCATCTCCGGTGACTGGCGAATCCGGCAGAGGCAGAAAGATCAGCGCAGGTCCTGCATCAGCGCCTTTCGAACCTGCCGGTTCCGGTCCCATGCCCGCTTTGCGCGCCGGGCCTTGCGTCGTTCGGATGGATCGGCCGAGTTGAATTTCGAGAAATCGCCCAGCGCGCCCATGGCGGAATCGCGGCCCCCCAATTGGGATGGTTTGCCCGTGATGAACTGGTAAGTGGTTTCGTAATTATGGCCGAACATGTCGGCGATCGCGTAATAATCCGGCACCATGTCGAATAGGCCGAGGTTGCCGGGCGCGACACGGACCACCAGGCCATCCATGCCGTCCTGGGCGCGCTGCAGCGGCCCGCCCATAGCGTAGAAGGATCCCATCAGCCCTTTTTCGAGCACGGCCTTGATATCACGATGCTTTTCTCCCGCCTTGTAGCCCTTCTCAAACACGCTTTCCTGGTCTTTGGGATCGTTCGTCAGCTCGAAAGCCAGCACATTGCCATTGAACTTTTCGGACAGTAGTTCCTGCGGGCTGCGAAGCGCAGCGCCGGTCCGCGCGTCGGCCTGTTCGCCGTTGAAGGCATTTATCGGCAGGTTGTTAAACACCCCGCCATCGATGAAATAGCCGCTGTAGTGTATGTCGTAGAACGCCGGCTCGCGGCCCTTCCCGGGGGGAGCGCGGTAGCGGACTGCGGTCGGGCGAAACAGGAACGGGAAGGAGGCACTCATCGCCACCGCATCCACCACAGGGAAATCGGGGGTCAGCGCGGCGCGGAAATAGACCGGTTGGCTGGTGGAGATATTGGTGCCGGCAATCACCAGGTCCTTGCGCGTGGCCTCGAGCAATCTGGTAAAGGTCAGGTCGGATTTGATTTTGCTGATTTGCTCACGGATCGGCATTGCTATCCGTTCGCCGAGAAGGTTGTGCGCCACGGCTATCGCACGCAATCGGGTGATTTCCGCCTCCAGCGTGGCCATCGAAGCGAACTCGCAATCTAAATCCGCATCGGGCGAATCCGCCCGTTCTTCTCCCAAGCACTGCTTGAGCTCGTCGTACTCTTCGGCCATGGCGAGGGCTTTGTCTCGCGCTGCAGCGCTTTCTTTTACCTCTTTCCGAACAGTACGCTGATAGGCCTCGCTGCGGAAGCTCGCGGCGGAACGTCCGGGCTCCGCGCGGGGGTCCCATGGGGCGACGGCTTCAGTGATCGCCGTGAGATTGAGCGCATCGGCGGCGACGCGGCCCAATGTGGTTTCGAGCGCCTCGCTGCGCTTTTTCAGTTCCCAGCCTGTCCCCGCCTCGTCCGCAACCACATAGTACTTGTTGAACACAACGGTGGTGAGGAGGTCGCGGGTGACATCGCCTTGCAGCAGGCCGCCATCGTGCAGCACGGCCTTGACTGCGACTTCGGTGAACGGCGCCTTCAGAAGCAGCGGAATCAATGACCAGCCGATTTTCTCTAGACCCTCCAGTGCTTTCTTCTGATCCGCCTTGCGCTCATCGGTGTCGGGCTTTTGCAGTAGTTTGATAATCTGCCCGACGGTCTTCTTGTTGAGAACATGTTTGATGGCCACGCGATGAAAGTCACTGCGAAGCAGGTTGTGCCACCAGATGCGCAACAGCAGGCCGAGCATGTAGTCGGTGTCGTTCTTGCCAACCCTCTTGCGGGCCTGCGCAGACGCAGGGCGACCCAAATCCTCCCGCTGCTTGATAAGGTCGCGCTCTTTTCCTTCGCGCACCCGTCCCTTAAGAAGAAGGACATAGGCAAGGACGAGAATCGCCGCTCCGGGATATACGGCCAGCAGACCCCAGAATTCCCACCCCGAGTTCTTTGACGTGCCGATCGACCAGGCGGGGTTGCGGTCCTTCAGCCGCTTGCTCGCCTCTTCGTTGAGCAGCCTGACAAAGCGGTCGACATCGACCGGCGCATCCACGTTCCCCTCGCCGGCCAGATAGCGCACTCCAGCTGCAACGGCGATCCCGGCGAAGATCCCGGCCAGGTCGATTTTCGAAGAGGGCAGGTTCAGCCATCTGATTGCCGCGTTGCCCAGATTGGACCAGTGTTTCCAGTCAGCTTCGGTAGGGTTGTTCAGCAGCTTGACTATGTCTCTGACGGTCAACGGCTTTTCGGGAGCATTTTCCGCTTTCGCGGTCGGTTTGGGCGTGGCGGTGGCGGGCCCTGGTTTCGGCCAACCTTCGTCGAACTCGCGGTTGAGATGTTGCAGACCGTCGGTCTGATTCGCGCGCCTATTGGAATTGCCGTACCAGCCCGACGTAACGAAATCGCCGGTCCTGAACCCCGTCGTCAGTTCCCTGCTGGAAACGACGCCGCGATGATATTCCAGCTTGATCTTTTCGGAAAACAGCTGCGCAAACAGGCCATCGCGAACCATCAGGTTAGAGGTTTCCTCAGGCGTGTAGTCGAGCGCCATCATCAGTGCGTTGATTGCCCCTGCGGACGCGCCGGAAATTCCTTTCACCGGCCAACAGAAAAGGCCGTCTTCGCCTATTAGGTCCTCTTCTTTATAGCAGTCCTTCAGCGCCGCCAGCGACCCGACATAGGCCAGCCCCATGCCGCCACCGCCTTCGAACGCCAAGTACTCTATGCAGGTGAGATCGACCGGCATTTCGATCAGTTGACATCCGGTATGGGCATCGTGCCCGGTGCGATGCTGGTGCTGGTGACGCCACCGGGTAGGATGCCGTCGTCGCGCCAGTCGGGCATTTGCGCGCCCTCCTGAAGCAGCACATGCTCAGTCGGCATATTCTTGAACCAGCTGCTGACCAGCACACCGTCCTCCGATGATTCCAGTGTGCGAGCCTCGACGATTTCCTCGTAGAGTTCGAGCATCCGGCGGTCGTAGGGGAGCGGGATATCCTCCCCGCTCATGATCAAGCCGGTCTGCAGGAAATAGAATAGCGCTTCTTCGTAATTCTGCCGCACCGGCAGCAAGATCTCCACCGCGCCGGCGCGCATGAATTCCCCGAGCAGGCCCGTGGGCCGGTTCTGGAATGCAGTCATTCGGTGATCGCGCCCGCCGAGGTAGTGCGGCAGGAACTGGTATGTCATCTTGTCGAAATCGAACACATTGTTGAGGAAGTCGAGCGTCAGCTGGAGCCGGTTGGTGCCCGCCTGGTCGATAATCGGGAATTGCGGGAAGTCCACGTTGCGATCCACCGTGTTCAATCCGTTCAGGTCCGCGCCCAGAACATAGCGCAGGCACAACAGCCGGATTTCCTTGTCGATCATCGCATTGGCCACGGTCGGGCTGTCGCTTAGGTCGGCGATCTCGATCAGGTCGAGCGCCTCGGCAACGCTCGGCCCGGCACCGCTGCGTTGCCGCCTAGCGTCCACCAGTTGCTGGAAGAAGTTGAGCCGCCACAGCGCCATCGCTTCTTCGCTCGGGTCGAGTTCGACCTCGACCGAAACGGTGCCGTAATTATAGCTGTGGCCGACCAGCGCGACGGGCAGGGTGGCATTGGCCAGAGGGATCGGTTCCAGGTCAAACGGACCAATGGTCTTGTCGGATGCGCCCCACCATTTGAGCCCCAGAGACTTACGGCCGACGAGGGCGACCAGTCCCCAGTTGGTGAGGCCATCTGTCGGTTCATTAGAGTCATAGGCGCTGATTTCAAACTCGAAGAAGATGCGCTTGGGCACATAGCCTTCGGGCACGGTGACATCGGCCTTGGCGAGATAGCTGCTCGGGCTGGAAGGGGGAGAGCCGGTATTGAGGGAGGCCATCACGGTCAACTTCTGCGGCGGGGGCATCGGGTCGGCGAGTTCGAAGATTGCCGCCAGCCGGTGCCAGTTGGTAAGCGTGATCCCTTCGGGCGACAGCCGCTTCACAGAGGTCTGGTCACCGAAATTGTCGACATAGCTGAGTAGGTCAACCGTTTCGGTAGCGATCGCCTGCCCTTGCGCACCAGCCTCGATCGCGACGTGATAATTGGCCGCCGGATCGGGCATAATGAACTTGGTGAACAGGTGCTTGGCATGGCGCACGAGGTCGAAACGGTGCACTTCCTCAACATAACGATAGACCATCGCGGCCGCGCCGCCGCCGCGGTTGTCGATGCCGCGGATTGTCTCTTCCAGTTCGCGCAGGGACGAGCGGCTGCTATGTCGGCGCAGCGACCGGTTTCGTACCAGCTCGCGTGCCTGTTCGGTCACGGTTTTGGCGAAGCTTTCCGCCTCGGTTTCGGAATGGGTCTGCGATGACTGGCTTTCCATCGCAAAGCCGGCATTGGCGCGCACGACGCCATAGGTCAGCGTGACATCCGCCGAAACGCCGAAGGAATCGCTCTCGCTCAGTACATCGGAAGTTGCCCGCTCGATCGAGTGAGTGGTGCTGTCGGTGCGCGTGATCTCGTTGAGCTGTTCGTTCTCGAACTCGGAGAAGACTTCCGATTCCAGCGTCTCTTCGGTGATTGATTTGTTCTGCGCGTACTGCCCCGCCATGATATTGACAATCTTCTCTATCCCCTTGAGCTCGTAGTGTGACAGTTCGGAGCGCAACTGGTAGATGTCGCCAAACATGAAGGGCAGGTCGCGGTTGGGGCTAAAGCGGGGCTGATCAGGCATTGCGCGGGCCTCCCTTCGTGCGGTCTGTCGCGTCGATGGCTGGCGCGTTCACAATGATCGGAACCAGCCGCGGTTCAGATGGGGTTGCGTTCGCGCTGGAGAGCGCGGCGCTCGGGCTGGTAAGTCTTGGCAATTTTCTGAGATCGAGCGCCGCCGGTTGCATTTCGGCGGGGGAGAGATTGGCCGGGAGTTGGACCGCTTCGACGCCGATCGCCAAGGCATTCAGCACGCCGATGCTGACTTGTTCGCTTGGCGTGGATGGCAATGGTGTCGCTCCAGTCATATCGGCGACGATCCAGGATGGGAAAAGCAACCGCGCGGCCAGCACCCTCGCCAGCAGCGAACCGGCAGCGGGTCTGCCATCGGTTACCTGTTGAGCGAATTCGATAAGGCCCGTGCTGCTTGTGAACTCGCGCGCGGTTATAATGCAGAGGCGCAGCAGCATGGCCAGGAAGCGGCGATAGTCCGGATATAGTCCCGGCAGCATGACCAGCGCCAATAAGTCGGCGCGCCAGATAGCAGGAAATTCCAGATCTCCTCTTGCCGCTGGTGCGAAGTTGGCTCCTTCCAATCTTTCCGACGTAGTAGCGGCAGCCGAGTTGATCCATACAAGGATGCTGGCAGTCCGGCAGACACTTACTCCGGGCACAGCCGTTAGCCCGGTCCCAGTGGTCTCAATTTCGAGCACTTCACCATTGAGGAAGCGGGTGGCTGCAGCAGCGCGTAGCGCGAATGGCGGGCCCGCCAAGTGCGCGCGCGCCTGCTTCTGTCGCTCAACGAAGGTCATGCTTCGAGAATCGGCAAATGTGAACCCGGTCTCTCCGTCGATGATGCCGACATGGCGGCCTGTGATTTCAGGCAGCGCCATTGAGGTCACCGGGCGAATTTGTGTGAATTTGGCTAGCTTATTCAAATTCCCTCTCCTCGATTAAGACCGGCCGGTAAAGAACATTGGCTTTCCATCACGGCATGGTCATTACCGCTCCACTCAACAACGCTCTTTCGCGCCACGTATTCACCGGGACAGCGGCCCGCGAAACCAGACAAGTCCAGACCTTTGCCTCCTCGCAGTCCAAGTGTTTGACGCGTCTGAAATCTTGAACGACGCCGCGGGGGCTTCCGGTGGTGATTAACGCTCGCGCAGCTCCAAATTCCTTTGCCGCCGAGCGATGATCCAACGCGGCTAACCGTCGAGAAGGTCTGCACCGTTAGATATCGTCTTCGCCAAGCCCTCGCCGGATCGTGACGTTTGCCTCCCGTTAACGACAGGCTTCCCCTAACGTGATTCAATGAACAACGCTATCGATAGTTGATTCGCGTTTGACGCGACCCCCGTTCATGAATGGGGACGTGCCAATGGACCCTGTTTGAAATCTGAATGTCTTGTTCCCGGCGAGGCGCTCATATCCGCTCATGGCGCTGACCTGACAGCCCGTCCGCCGAGACGGACGGGCCCCCACCTCGAGCACCCCATAGTGAATCTTGAGGGGCGGCCAGGAGTTGCAGAGTGGCGGGTCATTCGCCTATCCGGACCTCTAGTCGGGGACTTCAGATAGCGCAATGACATCACTCGCCGTAGCAGTTGCCAGCGACGCCCGCGGTCCGTGTTCTCTGTATCTCGTGACCGACAGCAGGATCACCTGGGCAACGGCAGCTGAACGATGGGACGCGGGGTTGAAGACCTTTGCGTCTCCCACGACAGCGGACATTTTCGGCTTCTGTGGGGATGCCTACTTTGTTCCGATCGTCTTAAGCCAGGCGCTGGAATTATTGTATCGGGGCACCTTGAACCTCGAGCACGCGTCGGCGGAGGAGCGCCATCTAGCGGTTATCGGCCTTCTGAAGGCGGCTGTCGCACAAGTTCGGACGGTGAACATTGCGAGCCTGACGTTCTTTCATGGCGCACGGGATGGTGAGTTCATGGACTCTCGGTTCCGGCTTTGGCGCAGCCAATATGACGTCAGGTCAAAAGTCTGGACCGACGAGGAGCTCTCTCTCGCTTTCGGCGCTTCGTACATCGCTCATGCAGACGGCTCCGGTAAGACAGAAGTAGAGTCTCAGATTATGGAGGTGTCTAAGACGGCGGCCGGGGGCACCAGCCGGGCGGCCATGCATGCGTTTTGTCAGGCCCTGCATTCTGGAGCGGATCCTCTATCCGGTGGACCACCTCAACTGGTAGGGCTCTGGCGCAAGGGGCCTGCGCGGCGGTTTGGGTTCTGCTGGCACGGAAAGGCGTACGTCGCCGGAATGGAAGTCCCAAATACGGCAGACCATGGGAAGGTGGATTGGTTCAATCATCTCTTCGAGCGTTGTGACGGACGCACCGGAAGCAAGCTCAAGAAAGCGCAGAGCCATAGTCAGTCGCTGAAGTTTGTGAGGTAAGAGACCACTCCCCATAGGCAGCACCAGAGGTAGGCTCGGTTCGCGCCCTTCGCTGTCAAAAAGGCGGATCGCCGTGGGTCTCAACGTGTGAGCGACTTCGCTCGATTCAGCCGACAGACTTGTCCGGCTCTAAATGGATGAGCCGATCCAGAGCCTGATCTAGGGCCGCGGACCGCGGTTGTTCTGCCTTGCGGGCGATTGCCCAAGCATGGAGCCAATTCCAACCACAAAGCTGGTCGACCAACGCTCTGTCCGCCGACGCACCGAAGCCAAACAAGGCGAGGGCTAAGCGGTCTAAATCCCGAGCCTTGTCTTGCCGGAACGAGCTTTGCTCAAAGTCCGACCAGTCGCCAAACCGCAAAGCGATCCGCACGCCCTCCAAGTTCAGCATTTCGATTTTTACGCTGCCAGTCGAGACTCTTTGACCGAAGGCTTGCGCCAGCCTGTTCGCCTCTTCGGTTGACAGGAACCACTTCGCCCCGCGGCGCGGTCCCGGACCTGGTTCGATAACAGCCTTCAAATGCCGCGCGAGACAGACGGGCGTCAGGACAAGGTCGCCGGTACCACTGATCAAGTGCGCAATCTGCGACGTCTTTGGTCTCAAATCCACCCGGTTCTGCACGACGCCGAGCAGGATATCTGTCAGCGCGAGCGCGATCTGGCGCTTCACACCTAGCAGAAGTTCGGGATCGTTATCGCCGTTCAGGAAGTCCACAAAGCCAAGCCAGAAGCCTACATCGTTGCCACCGCTGTGGGCCGGATAAACTGCCGCGAGTTGGTCGAGAAGAGACCCGATGGTGTCTTGCTGAAGTCTTGTTTCCAACGCATCGGCGACGACCCTTCGCGGCGCACGCAGAAGCGCTTCGAGCTCGCCCTCCTCGATGACGGGTGGCAGGATCCCAAGTCGCAGGGCGACGAGAAGGTTTCGTCGATGTCCGAGAGCGTCTGACGCCAGGTCATCAGGACTGGCTTCTCCGGCGAGTGGCGGAAACAGACGGACGAGCAAGGTGTGCGACTTGGCCTCGTCGGGATGGGGCAGCGATAAGAATTCCAGTCGGCTGGGTTCGACCCTGCGCATGGTTTCGGCAAAGGAGACGGGGTCGACAACTACTTGCTCGGGATCAGCGCGGATGACGTTTAGCGACTTGGGGGCCTTCACGGTCAGGGCGGCGTAGCCGAGGATGTCGGTGGGACTGACCTCGTTGGAGAGCATGCCGCAGAGCACCCGGTATGCGCCGACCAGGCGCTTAATGTCGCGCGGTGTCGCGACTAGGCCGGGTACGATGGCGTCAAGGATGCGGAAGTGATCGACCGGTGGCGAAACGCCCAAATCATCGTCCACCTGTCTGACCTCGGCGGTGCAGAGCTGCATCAGCTCTTGCGGCACAAGCACGGGAAGAGGGATTGGCATCTGCACGATCTTCTCGAGATATGCTCGGCCGCGCCCGTCCGGATCCCCGGCAACTTGGCCCAAGGCCTCCGCAACACGGACATCGTCATATGCGAGCAGATAGGACAGGCCCGGGAAATCCGCGACCGCACGGATCAGCTGCGCCATCGTCCTTATCTCAGCGTCCTCGACCCGGTCGAGTTCGTCGATGAGTACAACAATAGGCGTATCCACCTTTGCCAGCGCGCTGAGCACGGTCGCTCGTGTTGCGGTAATGGAGCCGCCCTTCTTTGCCAGGCGATTGGCTCCACCGAGGACCGCCTTCAGACCTTTGCCAGCGTTGGGAATGAGAAGGTCGATCAGCGGTGCGACTTGGGTCGCGTAGCCGTCGAGAGCTTCGATCGCTTTGCGCAGGTTCTCGGCCCGCTTGCTCGTGCCCATGGCGGCAGTGAGCTCGCGTAGGAAGATGCTGATCAGATCGTCCCGACCCGATACCAGCCAAGGATCGAAGCGAACGATGACTGCGTCTGGATACCGCTTTAGGATGTCGGCATTGACCAAGTTCAGAATCGACGACTTACCGCTCCCCCAGGGTCCGGTGATCCCCATCACCACGCCGGCGGATCGCCTCGTCGTGGGAGAGATAAGTGCGTTCGTGAGATTCGCGACGAATGTGGACCGCGCCAACCGGTCCTGCCCGGCCTCCGTGATGGGGCGCTCGACACCGGACAGTCTTTCGGTTGACATCGACACCCCGTGGTTCAACCCGGGTTAGAAGCAGAGCCGTATAGATGCAAGAGCCGGCTAGGATGGGCTCATACCGACCAGCGACATGGTCCTGTTGGGCCCGCCACCAATTCTCACCGGTAATGTAGTCGGGCATTGCCACGCGCACGTGCGATGGACGATCCTCCCTCACTTTCGCCGCGCGCCCCTGTCGGAAACGGCAAGCGCCCCTTCAGGGCCTTCGATGCTAGGGTGGATGCGCTGAATGTCGTATTTCGGGCGCTCAGTGAATGTCCGCTTTTGGCGCGAAACGGTCACCTCCCTGCCCTTCTGTTCCCGCCTCATTCGCGAAATGCGCATAAGCTCTTTTCAGCGAAATCGAACCGGCGGTTGGCCGACTGCGAGCACCTCCGAGAGATGCCAATTGCTCGTGGTATGTCGCTGGCGGAGATGCCGCGACGGATCGGTGTCCTTGGGGACGGATAAACGCCTACTTGAGAACTGGCCGACGCACCCCCTGACCAGTAGATGGTGTTGTCCGGGTTCACCGTCGCCAGCCGGGCGTCCATCGAGCCCGAGCCGTCCGGGATGAAGCGCCGCTTGAGCCCGCCGGCATGGTCGTACTCGCCGACCTCGTCCGAGCCCGACCACAGGGTGCGGGTCATGACCCCGTCCTCGATCACCACCGTGCGCCGGACCTGGCTGTCATAGGCGTATTCAGCGGTGCTGCCCGGCTTGAGCACCCGAGCCAGCCGGTTGCCGAACATCCACTCATAGGTCGTGGAGCCTTGGCTGAGCAGATTGCCGTTGTCGCTCCAGGTCAGGGCCACCCCGTTGCGTGACGTTGCCTGGTTCAGATTGGTCGGAACGCCATAGATCTGGGCGTAGGTCGTGCTCGGCGCCCATTCCAGATCGGCGCGGTTGATGTTCAGGCCGGTGATCCGCCCGGCCGGGTCGCGCTGGAAGCCGAAGATGGCCGGCGTCTGGCCCGCCGACGGCGCCCAGGCGTGGTTGATCTGGCTGAGGTCGCTGTCGGTTTCATAGGCGTAGGAGCTGTTGACGCCGTTGGAACGGTTCAGGCCGGGAGCGAGGGGAAAGTGGTGTGCGTCCCCGCCTCCTGAACCGCTACTATCTCAACTTCCGCTACCCGATATCTAAGATTCCACCGTCTCCGATAATTCCTGCAGTCCAGATGTAAAATCTCTGCCCAATCCTAAGCCCTTTGTTGGCTTCTGCGGACAAGAACCTGACCTCGACTACTGTCGATTCTGATGGCCGCAACTCCGAACAATCCCGACCGAGCGGATACAGACGAGCATCGTTTCCGTTCGTTGACTCTGCCGACCAGAGAATAGGACAGGCAAAATAGCCACCACTAAACGCTAGCTTCGTAATGCCTCTCGGCAGAGTTTCGAAAAGTCTCACACGAGCTCTCACCTGGGGTTCCTTGCCACAACTGTCACCTGGTCGATATCTTCGGTTCTGACGAATACCGCTGGCACCCCACTATCAACGGAAACCCGCTCCGCTGCTGTGAACATATCCCCTAGCATGGAACCTTCGACAACAGTGTACGATTCTCCAATACAGGTTCGGATCGTCGTTGGTTCCGATCGGGTCCATTCTGCGTCATAGGGAAAGATATTCGGAAAGCTCCGCGAAGTCAGCGTCTCGCCCCCTGAAATAGAGAGCGTCATATGGCCCAACCTTTTCCCGTCTGAGGTCATCGGTCAGCTGAGAAACGGATGATGGCAAGCTCGAAGCAAATGACTTAAGCGCTGACGCAAATTCATCCACTGAGTGCGCAGCATCGATATACGACGCGTTTGAAAGGCTCTCGATGTTCCCCATGTGGGTTTGCAGCGGAGCTCGACTAACCCTTGCATCGCTCATTCCCCATATATTTGGGATAATCAAGGAAATGACGCCGTCAATCTTGTTCTCTCCTCGGCGAGATCGGACAACTAGCTCGGAGCGAGACCCAACTTCTCCAAGAAAGAGGTCGGCAAGTAGCGGCCCCGTTGCGTTGGGCAAAACGGAAAATCCTTCGCGCTCAAGCGCTCTTAGAAGATCCTTGGAACTGTGCATCCTCGTCCTATGCATTGAACGTTTACAACGGTTGTATGGATTTGGATTGGATCTCCTCGCTGCAAGCCGCCCCCCAGAGGGGCGCTACCCACGATGGTGCCGCCGACAGCAAAGAGCTGATTGTCAATCCGAACTTGCCGAGCATTTCTACTTGCCGAATTTGCCTTAACCTCAATCGCCGCCACGCCGCCCCGACCGTCTCCAATAACAAAATCAAGTATTCTGAGTTCTCCGGCTAAATTCCGCACATATACTTGTTCACCATGTATAACATATCCTAACCTGGTCAGTTCTGCTCGGACAGCAATCTCACCCCGCCGCCCAACCGCGACATTGTCCCTCAGCTGAGAGGCAACTTCACCAGCATCGCCGATGTATCTTCCCGGGTTCCGCCCGGAATAACCTACTTTTTGATCGGAGCCTTTAGCTTGATGGGAGCCTTGAGCGATATTGGCGGCCAACGAGGCGGCTGCGGAACCAGGAGAGACATCATAGTCATAAGTTCCCGAGCAAGACGCCGCGCCAACACGCGAACAAGTTCCGGTCGGATCTGTCGCGTTTACCGGATCCTGTGCGACGTATGGTCCGCTTGACGTGGGTCGGTCGTAGCGGCGGGCTTTTTCCGTGGTGCGTCTGAGGCTTACGGGTCCGCGCACGGAGGCGCGGCGGGCCGGGGCCGGAATCGCCCTTGAAGCCCTTTTCGGATTCGCGATGTTGATCGCCGGACAGCCCATACGGCGAAGCTCGCACGCGCGGAGACGGTCGGGAAGAGGCTGGCTGAGGGGAAGAGAGTCGGTCGGCCGGCGCGTCAGTCGTCCCGGTCCGCGTCGGCCTCGATCAAGGCGTCCAGCAAGGCCTGGTCATGCTGGAGGCGGGCGCCGGGATGGGTGGCGGCGTGGATCTCGATCAGCTTGCCGATGCTGACGTGGGTGTAGATCTCGGTCGTCTCCAGGCTCTCATGGCCGAGCAGGGCCTGGATGAAGCGGATGTCGGCCCCGCCCTCCAGCATCAAGGTCGCCGCCGTGTGGCGCAACAGGTGGCAGGAGCCGGGCTTGTTGACGCCCGCTGCCTCGACGTAGGCCCTGACCCGCTCGGAGAGCCGTTTGCTCTGTAAGGCCCGCCCATCGCGGCTGAGGAACAGGGAGCCGGGATCGCGCCCGGCGACGAGCTGGGGCCGCACCTGGTCACGGTAGGCCTCCAGCCAGGCCTTGGCCCGTTCGCCCAGCGGCACGACCCGATCCTTGTCGCCCTTGCCCTGGCGCACCATCACCGTGGACCGCGCCCAGTCCACGTCCCATACGCCCAGCCGCGTCAGCTCGGTGCGGCGGATGGCGGTGGCGTAAAGCACCTCCATGATGGCCCGGTCGCGCAGGCCGATCGGATCGCCGACGTCGGGGACGGCCAGCACCTTTTCGACCTCCTCGACCGTCAGCACCGCCGCCGGCAGCCGCCTCGGCCGACGCGGCAGCTCCAGGTCCGAGGCCGGGTTGGACAGGATGAAGTTTTCACGCGCGAGCCAGCGGAAGAAGCCCCGGATCGGGATCAGGCGCTGGGCCTGGGTGCGCGGGCTGAGGGGCGCGCCGTCGGCCTTGCGGTAGTAGAACAGGTGGCGCTGATAGCGTTCCAGGATCGGCTTGGTCACGTCGCGCGGCTGCTCGATGCCGCGCTCGGCGCACCACAGGATCAACTGGCTGAGCGCGGTCCTCCGATCGACCAGGGTGGCGTCGGCGTAGTGTTTGATGGCCAGGTGGCCCAGCCAGCGCACCATGAACGCCGCCAGGCTGTCGGGGTCGTTCGCGCCGGGCAGCGGCGGGTTGGCGGGACGGCCCACGCCGTCAGGCCTGGGCGTATGACGCCGTCGCGCCTACGACGGCCGCGCCGTTCCGCCCCAGTCGCGGTTTTCCGGGGGTGATGGGAGCGACGGGGCTGGAAGGCCCGTCCTGCCTGGGTTCCGAGGCGTGTTCCGCCGCCCGACCATCCCCCGACCACCCCCCGACCGGGGGCCGACCGGACCCCGCCCGATCATCCTCCAGCCCCGCCCGATCCCCGTCGTAACGCCATTCGTTCGTGGTTTGGTCAGGCTGGGCCAGGCCGGATTCGGCCAAGTCGGCCGTGTCGATCAGGCCCATCACGAAGGACGAGCCGTCGCCGCCTTCGCCGCCCCAGGCCAGCTCATAGACCAGCCGCGTCCCGTCGCGCCGGGTCAGCAGGTATTCCAGCTCCTCCAGCCGGTGCAGGTGGACCTTCAACTGGGTGTCGCCCCAACCCGTCGCCTCGCGGACCTCGCGCCGGGTGAAGCGCAGGTCGCGGGGTTTAACCGCCTCGGCCGTGGCCCGATCCTCAGTCCACGTCCGGATCAGCGCCAGCAGGCGCCGGGTCTGCGGCGGCAGCTCGTCCAGCGTGGTCCCCAGCACCGCATGGGCCAGCCGGTTGGCCACGGCGATGTCGGCGACCGTCGCCTCGATGTAGGCCACCGGCTCGCCCTCCTGGCCGTCCGCCGGCCGGGCCAGTGTCCGGATCGGGCGCTGGTGCTGATGCAGCAGGGCGATGACCCGGATCAGGCCCAGGTATTTGCGGTGATCGCGCCGGGTGCGGGTCTGGTCGTCCAGGAAGGTCAGCCGCTCGGCGAAGGGATTGACCACCTTCAGCGGCCGGATCAGCCGCTGGGCGTTCTGGTGCAGGGTCCGGATCGCCGCCTGGTCCTGGCGCCCACGCAAGCCCTCCAGCGTCTCCTCGAACCGCTGGCGGGCATGGATGGCGCGGGTCTGCTCGCGGCTTTCGTCGATGGTCAGCACCAGGCAGCGGTTGCGCAGCTCCTCGTCCAGGTCGATCGCCGTGGTGGTCATCATCAGGGCCACCGGCCCCTCCACGGTGTAGTCCTGGGTCACCAGCTTGCCCGTCGCCGGGTCTTTGCCGGTCGAGGCGATGGTCAGCGTCCCCTGGCTCTGCAACAGCTTCAGCGCATAGCCCGCGTGGCGCGCCCCTTCCTCCTCGGCGATGGCCAGCGCCTTATGCTTCAGGTCGGCCTCGCCGAGGTAGAACAGCGACTGGCCGGTCATGGCCGAGTAGGCGACGCGCTCCTCCTCCGGGATCAGGTCCATCACTGCGTCCATCAGGGCGCTCTTGCCCGCCGCGCTGGTGGACTGGATCAGCACCGCCAGCGGCCGATCCAGCTTGCGGCTGAGGGCGGCAAGGTAGACGCACAGCGCGTTCTCGGCCTCGCCGACGACGCCGCAGGACGCCACGTCGGCCGCGATCCGGCCCATCAGGTCCGGGGCCTTCAACCAGGCCAGGGCGGCGTTCTCCTGCGTCGCCGTCATGGCCGGGCCGGTCTTGGTCTCGGCCGCGCGCGCCGCCTCCAGCCGTTCCTCCTGCACCGCCTCCAGCTTCAACAGCACCAGGCCGAGGTCGCGCTTGATCGCCTCCGGCGCCAGGCCCAGCTCGGCCGACGCCTCGGCCACGAACGCCCCGCGGGCCTTGGCGCTCAACAGCTCCAGCCCGTCGACGTGGAACAGCTCGCCGCCGTCCACCGGTCGACGGACCATCAGGTTGATCTTCAAGCTCTCGGTCGAGGGATTGCGCGACAGGCCCCGCGCCCGCCACGTCCGGTCCCCCAACCGGATCACCACGTCGCGGTCGCCGACCTCGGCCGCCACCGTCGACTCGGCCGACGGGCCGGGCGGGACCGGACTGGCGACGCTGGGTTCGGCCATGTCCTGCACGACCGGGGCGGTTTCCATCTCAGCGGCTAAGGGAAGATCGCCCTCGGGATCACGCACCGCTGGCGCCGGGTGCGCCTCGGGGCTACGGCGGGCCGGCCTCCCGGCCCCGGCCATCCATTCGGCGGAGCGCAGCAGGGCGCCCAGGCTCTTGGTCGCCGGGGTCACGGCCTGGGCGTACTGGTTGGCGTCCATCCCCTTGGGGAACTGGACCCGGAAGGCCGTCATGCCGCGCGCTGCCACCTGTTCGGCCACCGAGGCCGCGCCCCGGTCGCCCGCCGCGTCGCGGTCATAGGCGATCAGCACCCGCTTGATCCCGTGCGTCTCCAGGGCCTCCAGCAGTTCGGCGGTGAAGCCGCCGGCGCCGTAGGCGCTGGTGACGTGGCGCCAGCCCGCCGACCAGAAGGTCAGGGCGTCGATTAGCGCCTCGGTCAGGATAATTTCGTCCGACGCCTCCAGCGCCGCCCGGTTGAACACCCCACGATGCGGTCCCGGCAGGTAGAGGTGGTCCGGCGTCCCCTTCCTCAGCCCGTCGCCGATCTTGCGGCCATAGAGGTTCACGATCTCGCCCTGGGCGCCGAGGATCGGCACGACCAGAGAGCCGCGCAGGTGTTCGTGGCCGCTGTCGCGCAGCACCCCCAACGCCTGCAGACGACCCCGGACCTCGGCCCCGGCCTTCCGGTTCGCCTGGGGGAGACGATAACCCAGCGTCCGGTCGGCGTAGCCCAGCCGGAAGGTCTCGATCAGCTCGGGATGGGCCAGGCCCCGGCCCTCAAGATAGGCCAGGGCGTCGGGCGTCTGTTTGAGGGTGGTGTGGTAGTAGCCGACCACCTCGTCCAGCAGGGCCGCGTCCTCCGCCGGCGCCGTCATCGTCGCCAGCTTCGGCACGGTCGAAGTGCGGATCGGAGCCGCCGTCGCGTCCGGCGCATAACCTTCCCTCAGCAGCTCGACGGCATGGCGGAAGCTCACCCCCTCGCGTCGCATCACCCAGGCGATCACGTCGCCGCCCGCGTCGCACCCGAAGCAGCGCCACAGATTCTTGTCCGGCGTCACGCTCAGCGACGGCGTGTCGTCCTTGTGGAAGGGGCAGCACCCGACCCAGTCCTTGCCCCGCTTCTCCAGCCTCACCCCGGAGGTCTCGACCAGCCGGACCAGGCTCACCTCGACCTTTAGCCGCTCGATCTCCACGTCCGGGATTCGGGCCATCGGCGGGGATTCCTCTAAAAACCTGTCAAGCTAAAAATGCTTGACCGACTCGGTATTGTTTATGTCATTATGGCATCGAGTCAACGGTCATCCGGGAAGGCGGGGTTAAGACGATGCACGAGGTCAAGACCAGGATCGCATCGCTCCCCATGACGCCCGACGAACGCACCTTCTTCACCGGCCTTGGCCAGCGCATCGCCACGGCTCGTAAAGATGCCGATCTGACACAGCAGCAACTGGCCGAACGCCTCGGCATCCCCCAGCCCCAGCTCGCCTCCTACGAGGTCGGCCGACGCCGGGTCCCCGTCTCCATGCTGCCGCGTCTGGCCCGCACCCTGAAGGTGCCGATCGACAGCCTGGTCGATGAGGACGCCTCCTCCTCAGCCGCTTCCATCCGCACACGGCGGGGACCGCCCTCGCGCCTGGAACAGCAGCTCCAGCGGATCAGCCAACTGCCCAAGGCGCGGCAGAAGTTCGTGGTGCAGATGCTCGACACGGTGCTGGCCCAACACCCCGGCTGATCGCCAACCGGCGACCGGGAACATCGCGGCGACGACCATCCGGGGACGGCCTCAACCGCTCCTCTGGCGGAGCCGTTTTAGCAGCTCTCAGAACAGAACGATTCGACGACGCCGGCGCCCATGACCGCCTCTGGTTTCGGCCGACGTTTCGTCTCGAAGCGGATCGCCCCCGCGATCCTGCCGAGCCCCCAGCGGGGACGGCCGGGCGGGTCAACGCCTGCGGCGCTCGCCGCAGCCCGCCAGGGCGCGGGAGGGACGCTCCAGCGGCCCGGACGCGGGGTTGAGGCGTCCGGCCGGCTCTGCTCCCACAAGGTCGCTCTGGACGGTCGTTACGGCACAGCTTGTCAGACAATGCCGGCGCAAAGCCTATCCTGCCCTAGACCCTCCAACGCCGTTTCCGACGCCATCGAGGACGAGGGTTTCAGGTCAGGCGGGTGGGTTGGCCAAGGCGTCCAGGCGGGCTTGGCACAGGCCGATCACACGGTCCTGCAACAGCTCGATCCGCTCGCGCATCCACGCCAGCTCCTCGGCCGTCACCTTGTAATGCCGGGAGTAGCGCGCCTTGACGTAGGCCTGCCTCAGAAGCTCGAAGCCTCGCTTCTGGAACTTCGACTCGGTCGGCCATGCGTCGGCCAGGCTGGGGTCGATCTGCTCGGCCAGGTTCCGCAGCCGGACCAGGTTGTGGCTCCTGGGGGTGTAGAGCGTCAGCACCCAGCAGAACGCCGTTGTAGAGCCGCTCGGCGGCCTGGTGCAGCAGGAAGGCGGCGTCGTTGAAGTCGCCCTCCGCGATGTAGAACCGCGCGCCCTTCAGCGCCCTCTCGGCGCTCGGTATCCAGTCCTCGTAGACGGCCTGGGTCTCGGCCAGCGCCACGTCCGGCGCCAACGGCTGCGGCTCCGCGAAGGCGGGCGCGTCCGGCGCCTCCAGCAGCACGATCCCGTCCGCCATGATGTCCATGAAGAAGTAGCGCCCCCGCGTCAGGGCGTCGTCCACCTCGGCCTGGGTGTGGACGATGAAGTTGACCGGGGTGCGCAGCCGCTCGCCCGACGACAGCTCGGCCAGCAGCCGCTTCTCCGCCGCCGCCCAGAACTCCAGCACGTCGGCGTGCCTCTCATCCGCCACCACTACCAGCAGGTCGTAGTCGCTGAAGTATCGCCCGACCGGGTCTTCGACCCAGTCGCCCCGCGCGTAGCTGCCGTAGAGGATGATCCGCAGGACGGCGCCGTTTTTGAGGTGCTGGGCCCAGCGCGTCGATCGCTCCTGGTCGAAGCTCTCCGTCAGCACCTCGACCACGAACCTCAGTTCGTCGCGCTTTCCGGCCGGGAGGTGATCGAGGGTGCGAGGCATGCGTCCGGTCTGGCGGCGCGACCGCTTCTTGGCAAGCCGCGCCTCTTCCCGGCCCGCGCTGTTGAACTCCCGCCTGATCACCATGCTGGAGTCTCACCGATCGGGCCGATCCCAGCAAGGCTCAGAGGCGCCGCTACGGCTGTAAAAAGGGGCAAGTCGGAGCAAGTCGTCGGTATCGCCAGAACCCGTTGCGCAGCAATGGGTTAGCTACACCCCTTTTATCTTGCCCTCCGACGCTCCGACCTTCATGCCCCCGTAGCCATCCCTTGGGGACCAAAGACAGGTGGCTGGTTTAAGGATAGGTCACAGTAAAGTTAGATGTCTCAACGTTGGTCACGCGGTCGCCGGAGACGGTGTATGCGTATTGATACGGAGACTCTCTATATATAATGATGTATTCACCCCGACTCTTACAATCATCGAACTGCTCATCACCCGGAAAATACGTCACCCTATCGCAGCTTATGGCGAACGGAACCTCGTTCTTGAGTGCGGAATATAGAGCATCTCTACTCGATCCAGCTTCTATCAAGGCGTATGGATGAGAGTTGCCGCCAGATGAACAGGAAAACACTGAGAACGCCGCGATTACGGCAGAAAATGTAAGGTGATTATTCCGCACAGCATGATCCTTTTTCAGCACTCGGAGGCATCGCCGGGAACGCAGCGTGGATTTGTACGCTCCACTCTGCCACCATAATTCTGCCCTGGGTAATCCATCCCTCCAGGTTTGCTCCCCTGCGCCGACCAATTTGGCCCCATCGGTTGCCTGCCTTGTTCGGCTGCAATCGCTTCAGAGTCGCCCACTACGGCCGCTCCCCAGCAGTTACTATTGCAGCCTCCATCGCTCAGGAATCCAGGCGTGAGTTCATAGTCCGGGTTGCCGCCCATGTTCGTCGCGACGCCTTCAACCACGATGGATGGTGCATTGATCCTTTCTGCGGCACCAACCTTATCGATTGTACCCAATGATCTCCATGCCGCCGTGTCGTTGGTGTTGATGCTGCTCCCGGGCCCAGCGGGCACTAACGGCCCCCAAATTCCTTCCGATCCACGAGGTCCGGCAGAGTAAATTCTCGCTTCTGGATCGCCCCGGTATCTGGCATTTGTCGCAATGTACATGTGGCCGTTGTTTAGCGGACCGTCGCTAATCGGACGCCCGCCAACGTAAGCGTTTCTGTCCTGCCAGAACATCCCGGTTGGATCGCTCCGGTTCACCGGATCGTTTGCGACGTATGGTCCGCTTGACGTGGGTCGGTCGTAGCGGCGGGCTTTTTCCGTGGTGCGTCTGAGGCTTACGGGTCCGCGCACGGAGGCGCGGCGGGCCGGGGCCGGAATCGCCCTTGAAGCCCTTTTCGGATTCGCGATGTTGATCGCCGGACAGCCCATACGGCGAAGCTCGCACGCGCGGAGACGGTCGGGAAGAGGCTGGCTGAGGGGAAGAGAGTCGGTCGGCCGGCGCGTCAGTCGTCCCGGTCCGCGTCGGCCTCGATCAAGGCGTCCAGCAAGGCCTGGTCATGCTGGAGGCGGGCGCCGGGATGGGTGGCGGCGTGGATCTCGATCAGCTTGCCGATGCTGACGTGGGTGTAGATCTCGGTCGTCTCCAGGCTCTCATGGCCGAGCAGGGCCTGGATGAAGCGGATGTCGGCCCCGCCCTCCAGCATCAAGGTCGCCGCCGTGTGGCGCAACAGGTGGCAGGAGCCGGGCTTGTTGACGCCCGCTGCCTCGACGTAGGCCCTGACCCGCTCGGAGAGCCGTTTGCTCTGTAAGGCCCGCCCATCGCGGCTGAGGAACAGGGAGCCGGGATCGCGCCCGGCGACGAGCTGGGGCCGCACCTGGTCACGGTAGGCCTCCAGCCAGGCCTTGGCCCGTTCGCCCAGCGGCACGACCCGATCCTTGTCGCCCTTGCCCTGGCGCACCATCACCGTGGACCGCGCCCAGTCCACGTCCCATACGCCCAGCCGCGTCAGCTCGGTGCGGCGGATGGCGGTGGCGTAAAGCACCTCCATGATGGCCCGGTCGCGCAGGCCGATCGGATCGCCGACGTCGGGGACGGCCAGCACCTTTTCGACCTCCTCGACCGTCAGCACCGCCGCCGGCAGCCGCCTCGGCCGACGCGGCAGCTCCAGGTCCGAGGCCGGGTTGGACAGGATGAAGTTTTCACGCGCGAGCCAGCGGAAGAAGCCCCGGATCGGGATCAGGCGCTGGGCCTGGGTGCGCGGGCTGAGGGGCGCGCCGTCGGCCTTGCGGTAGTAGAACAGGTGGCGCTGATAGCGTTCCAGGATCGGCTTGGTCACGTCGCGCGGCTGCTCGATGCCGCGCTCGGCGCACCACAGGATCAACTGGCTGAGCGCGGTCCTCCGATCGACCAGGGTGGCGTCGGCGTAGTGTTTGATGGCCAGGTGGCCCAGCCAGCGCACCATGAACGCCGCCAGGCTGTCGGGGTCGTTCGCGCCGGGCAGCGGCGGGTTGGCGGGACGGCCCACGCCGTCAGGCCTGGGCGTATGACGCCGTCGCGCCTACGACGGCCGCGCCGTTCCGCCCCAGTCGCGGTTTTCCGGGGGTGATGGGAGCGACGGGGCTGGAAGGCCCGTCCTGCCTGGGTTCCGAGGCGTGTTCCGCCGCCCGACCATCCCCCGACCACCCCCCGACCGGGGGCCGACCGGACCCCGCCCGATCATCCTCCAGCCCCGCCCGATCCCCGTCGTAACGCCATTCGTTCGTGGTTTGGTCAGGCTGGGCCAGGCCGGATTCGGCCAAGTCGGCCGTGTCGATCAGGCCCATCACGAAGGACGAGCCGTCGCCGCCTTCGCCGCCCCAGGCCAGCTCATAGACCAGCCGCGTCCCGTCGCGCCGGGTCAGCAGGTATTCCAGCTCCTCCAGCCGGTGCAGGTGGACCTTCAACTGGGTGTCGCCCCAACCCGTCGCCTCGCGGACCTCGCGCCGGGTGAAGCGCAGGTCGCGGGGTTTAACCGCCTCGGCCGTGGCCCGATCCTCAGTCCACGTCCGGATCAGCGCCAGCAGGCGCCGGGTCTGCGGCGGCAGCTCGTCCAGCGTGGTCCCCAGCACCGCATGGGCCAGCCGGTTGGCCACGGCGATGTCGGCGACCGTCGCCTCGATGTAGGCCACCGGCTCGCCCTCCTGGCCGTCCGCCGGCCGGGCCAGTGTCCGGATCGGGCGCTGGTGCTGATGCAGCAGGGCGATGACCCGGATCAGGCCCAGGTATTTGCGGTGATCGCGCCGGGTGCGGGTCTGGTCGTCCAGGAAGGTCAGCCGCTCGGCGAAGGGATTGACCACCTTCAGCGGCCGGATCAGCCGCTGGGCGTTCTGGTGCAGGGTCCGGATCGCCGCCTGGTCCTGGCGCCCACGCAAGCCCTCCAGCGTCTCCTCGAACCGCTGGCGGGCATGGATGGCGCGGGTCTGCTCGCGGCTTTCGTCGATGGTCAGCACCAGGCAGCGGTTGCGCAGCTCCTCGTCCAGGTCGATCGCCGTGGTGGTCATCATCAGGGCCACCGGCCCCTCCACGGTGTAGTCCTGGGTCACCAGCTTGCCCGTCGCCGGGTCTTTGCCGGTCGAGGCGATGGTCAGCGTCCCCTGGCTCTGCAACAGCTTCAGCGCATAGCCCGCGTGGCGCGCCCCTTCCTCCTCGGCGATGGCCAGCGCCTTATGCTTCAGGTCGGCCTCGCCGAGGTAGAACAGCGACTGGCCGGTCATGGCCGAGTAGGCGACGCGCTCCTCCTCCGGGATCAGGTCCATCACTGCGTCCATCAGGGCGCTCTTGCCCGCCGCGCTGGTGGACTGGATCAGCACCGCCAGCGGCCGATCCAGCTTGCGGCTGAGGGCGGCAAGGTAGACGCACAGCGCGTTCTCGGCCTCGCCGACGACGCCGCAGGACGCCACGTCGGCCGCGATCCGGCCCATCAGGTCCGGGGCCTTCAACCAGGCCAGGGCGGCGTTCTCCTGCGTCGCCGTCATGGCCGGGCCGGTCTTGGTCTCGGCCGCGCGCGCCGCCTCCAGCCGTTCCTCCTGCACCGCCTCCAGCTTCAACAGCACCAGGCCGAGGTCGCGCTTGATCGCCTCCGGCGCCAGGCCCAGCTCGGCCGACGCCTCGGCCACGAACGCCCCGCGGGCCTTGGCGCTCAACAGCTCCAGCCCGTCGACGTGGAACAGCTCGCCGCCGTCCACCGGTCGACGGACCATCAGGTTGATCTTCAAGCTCTCGGTCGAGGGATTGCGCGACAGGCCCCGCGCCCGCCACGTCCGGTCCCCCAACCGGATCACCACGTCGCGGTCGCCGACCTCGGCCGCCACCGTCGACTCGGCCGACGGGCCGGGCGGGACCGGACTGGCGACGCTGGGTTCGGCCATGTCCTGCACGACCGGGGCGGTTTCCATCTCAGCGGCTAAGGGAAGATCGCCCTCGGGATCACGCACCGCTGGCGCCGGGTGCGCCTCGGGGCTACGGCGGGCCGGCCTCCCGGCCCCGGCCATCCATTCGGCGGAGCGCAGCAGGGCGCCCAGGCTCTTGGTCGCCGGGGTCACGGCCTGGGCGTACTGGTTGGCGTCCATCCCCTTGGGGAACTGGACCCGGAAGGCCGTCATGCCGCGCGCTGCCACCTGTTCGGCCACCGAGGCCGCGCCCCGGTCGCCCGCCGCGTCGCGGTCATAGGCGATCAGCACCCGCTTGATCCCGTGCGTCTCCAGGGCCTCCAGCAGTTCGGCGGTGAAGCCGCCGGCGCCGTAGGCGCTGGTGACGTGGCGCCAGCCCGCCGACCAGAAGGTCAGGGCGTCGATTAGCGCCTCGGTCAGGATAATTTCGTCCGACGCCTCCAGCGCCGCCCGGTTGAACACCCCACGATGCGGTCCCGGCAGGTAGAGGTGGTCCGGCGTCCCCTTCCTCAGCCCGTCGCCGATCTTGCGGCCATAGAGGTTCACGATCTCGCCCTGGGCGCCGAGGATCGGCACGACCAGAGAGCCGCGCAGGTGTTCGTGGCCGCTGTCGCGCAGCACCCCCAACGCCTGCAGACGACCCCGGACCTCGGCCCCGGCCTTCCGGTTCGCCTGGGGGAGACGATAACCCAGCGTCCGGTCGGCGTAGCCCAGCCGGAAGGTCTCGATCAGCTCGGGATGGGCCAGGCCCCGGCCCTCAAGATAGGCCAGGGCGTCGGGCGTCTGTTTGAGGGTGGTGTGGTAGTAGCCGACCACCTCGTCCAGCAGGGCCGCGTCCTCCGCCGGCGCCGTCATCGTCGCCAGCTTCGGCACGGTCGAAGTGCGGATCGGAGCCGCCGTCGCGTCCGGCGCATAACCTTCCCTCAGCAGCTCGACGGCATGGCGGAAGCTCACCCCCTCGCGTCGCATCACCCAGGCGATCACGTCGCCGCCCGCGTCGCACCCGAAGCAGCGCCACAGATTCTTGTCCGGCGTCACGCTCAGCGACGGCGTGTCGTCCTTGTGGAAGGGGCAGCACCCGACCCAGTCCTTGCCCCGCTTCTCCAGCCTCACCCCGGAGGTCTCGACCAGCCGGACCAGGCTCACCTCGACCTTTAGCCGCTCGATCTCCACGTCCGGGATTCGGGCCATCGGCGGGGATTCCTCTAAAAACCTGTCAAGCTAAAAATGCTTGACCGACTCGGTATTGTTTATGTCATTATGGCATCGAGTCAACGGTCATCCGGGAAGGCGGGGTTAAGACGATGCACGAGGTCAAGACCAGGATCGCATCGCTCCCCATGACGCCCGACGAACGCACCTTCTTCACCGGCCTTGGCCAGCGCATCGCCACGGCTCGTAAAGATGCCGATCTGACACAGCAGCAACTGGCCGAACGCCTCGGCATCCCCCAGCCCCAGCTCGCCTCCTACGAGGTCGGCCGACGCCGGGTCCCCGTCTCCATGCTGCCGCGTCTGGCCCGCACCCTGAAGGTGCCGATCGACAGCCTGGTCGATGAGGACGCCTCCTCCTCAGCCGCTTCCATCCGCACACGGCGGGGACCGCCCTCGCGCCTGGAACAGCAGCTCCAGCGGATCAGCCAACTGCCCAAGGCGCGGCAGAAGTTCGTGGTGCAGATGCTCGACACGGTGCTGGCCCAACACCCCGGCTGATCGCCAACCGGCGACCGGGAACATCGCGGCGACGACCATCCGGGGACGGCCTCAACCGCTCCTCTGGCGGAGCCGTTTTAGCAGCTCTCAGAACAGAACGATTCGACGACGCCGGCGCCCATGACCGCCTCTGGTTTCGGCCGACGTTTCGTCTCGAAGCGGATCGCCCCCGCGATCCTGCCGAGCCCCCAGCGGGGACGGCCGGGCGGGTCAACGCCTGCGGCGCTCGCCGCAGCCCGCCAGGGCGCGGGAGGGACGCTCCAGCGGCCCGGACGCGGGGTTGAGGCGTCCGGCCGGCTCTGCTCCCACAAGGTCGCTCTGGACGGTCGTTACGGCACAGCTTGTCAGACAATGCCGGCGCAAAGCCTATCCTGCCCTAGACCCTCCAACGCCGTTTCCGACGCCATCGAGGACGAGGGTTTCAGGTCAGGCGGGTGGGTTGGCCAAGGCGTCCAGGCGGGCTTGGCACAGGCCGATCACACGGTCCTGCAACAGCTCGATCCGCTCGCGCATCCACGCCAGCTCCTCGGCCGTCACCTTGTAATGCCGGGAGTAGCGCGCCTTGACGTAGGCCTGCCTCAGAAGCTCGAAGCCTCGCTTCTGGAACTTCGACTCGGTCGGCCATGCGTCGGCCAGGCTGGGGTCGATCTGCTCGGCCAGGTTCCGCAGCCGGACCAGGTTGTGGCTCCTGGGGGTGTAGAGCGTCAGCACCCAGCAGAACGCCGTTGTAGAGCCGCTCGGCGGCCTGGTGCAGCAGGAAGGCGGCGTCGTTGAAGTCGCCCTCCGCGATGTAGAACCGCGCGCCCTTCAGCGCCCTCTCGGCGCTCGGTATCCAGTCCTCGTAGACGGCCTGGGTCTCGGCCAGCGCCACGTCCGGCGCCAACGGCTGCGGCTCCGCGAAGGCGGGCGCGTCCGGCGCCTCCAGCAGCACGATCCCGTCCGCCATGATGTCCATGAAGAAGTAGCGCCCCCGCGTCAGGGCGTCGTCCACCTCGGCCTGGGTGTGGACGATGAAGTTGACCGGGGTGCGCAGCCGCTCGCCCGACGACAGCTCGGCCAGCAGCCGCTTCTCCGCCGCCGCCCAGAACTCCAGCACGTCGGCGTGCCTCTCATCCGCCACCACTACCAGCAGGTCGTAGTCGCTGAAGTATCGCCCGACCGGGTCTTCGACCCAGTCGCCCCGCGCGTAGCTGCCGTAGAGGATGATCCGCAGGACGGCGCCGTTTTTGAGGTGCTGGGCCCAGCGCGTCGATCGCTCCTGGTCGAAGCTCTCCGTCAGCACCTCGACCACGAACCTCAGTTCGTCGCGCTTTCCGGCCGGGAGGTGATCGAGGGTGCGAGGCATGCGTCCGGTCTGGCGGCGCGACCGCTTCTTGGCAAGCCGCGCCTCTTCCCGGCCCGCGCTGTTGAACTCCCGCCTGATCACCATGCTGGAGTCTCACCGATCGGGCCGATCCCAGCAAGGCTCAGAGGCGCCGCTACGGCTGTAAAAAGGGGCAAGTCGGAGCAAGTCGTCGGTATCGCCAGAACCCGTTGCGCAGCAATGGGTTAGCTACACCCCTTTTATCTTGCCCTCCGACGCTCCGACCTTCATGCCCCCGTAGCCATCCCTTGGGGACCAAAGACAGGTGGCTGGTTTAAGGATAGGTCACAGTAAAGTTAGATGTCTCAACGTTGGTCACGCGGTCGCCGGAGACGGTGTATGCGTATTGATACGGAGACTCTCTATATATAATGATGTATTCACCCCGACTCTTACAATCATCGAACTGCTCATCACCCGGAAAATACGTCACCCTATCGCAGCTTATGGCGAACGGAACCTCGTTCTTGAGTGCGGAATATAGAGCATCTCTACTCGATCCAGCTTCTATCAAGGCGTATGGATGAGAGTTGCCGCCAGATGAACAGGAAAACACTGAGAACGCCGCGATTACGGCAGAAAATGTAAGGTGATTATTCCGCACAGCATGATCCTTTTTCAGCACTCGGAGGCATCGCCGGGAACGCAGCGTGGATTTGTACGCTCCACTCTGCCACCATAATTCTGCCCTGGGTAATCCATCCCTCCAGGTTTGCTCCCCTGCGCCGACCAATTTGGCCCCATCGGTTGCCTGCCTTGTTCGGCTGCAATCGCTTCAGAGTCGCCCACTACGGCCGCTCCCCAGCAGTTACTATTGCAGCCTCCATCGCTCAGGAATCCAGGCGTGAGTTCATAGTCCGGGTTGCCGCCCATGTTCGTCGCGACGCCTTCAACCACGATGGATGGTGCATTGATCCTTTCTGCGGCACCAACCTTATCGATTGTACCCAATGATCTCCATGCCGCCGTGTCGTTGGTGTTGATGCTGCTCCCGGGCCCAGCGGGCACTAACGGCCCCCAAATTCCTTCCGATCCACGAGGTCCGGCAGAGTAAATTCTCGCTTCTGGATCGCCCCGGTATCTGGCATTTGTCGCAATGTACATGTGGCCGTTGTTTAGCGGACCGTCGCTAATCGGACGCCCGCCAACGTAAGCGTTTCTGTCCTGCCAGAACATCCCGGTTGGATCGCTCCGGTTCACCGGATCGTTTGCGACGTAGCCATATAGGTTCGGATCATCGTTGGTCCCGATCGGGTCCATGGAGAGGAATATCCCCAACGCCGGGTCATAATACCGCGCCCGGTATTGATACAGCCCGGCCTTGCTGTCCCACTGCCGGCCCGTGTAACCGAACGGGCTGCCGCCTGGCGGGCTGTTGAGCGGACTGCCGGCCGCGTTGGTGCCGAACTTGCCATACTCGGAGTAGTTGGCGAACGCCGTGGCCGCCCCCGACGCGTTGGAGATCGCGATCACGCTGCCCTGGTGGTTGGTGTGGAACCAACTGACATCGCCGGTCGACGACACCATCGCCAGACGCGCGTCCATGGCGCCGGAGCCGTCGGGGATGAAGCGTCGCTGCAGGGCTCCCGCGGTGTCGTACTCTCCTACCTCGTCGGCGCCCGACCAGAGGGTGCGGGTCATCACCCCGTCCTCGATCACTATCGTGCGGCGATCGGTGGAGTCATAGGCGTATTCGGTGGTGCTCGCCGGCTTGACCACCCGCCATAGCCGGTTGCCATGGGTCCACTGGTAGTCGGTGGTCCCATGCTGATCCAGGTTGCCGTTGATGTCCCAGACCAGGCTCACCCCGTTGACCGAGGTTGTCTGGTTCAGGTTCGTGGGCACGCCATAGCTGGCCGCCTCCGCCGCCGTCGGCATCCACTCCAGGTCCGGCCGGTTGACCTGGGTCAGGGTGATGCGCCCTGCCCCATCATGCTGGAAGCCGAAGGTCGCCGGCGTCTGACCCGCACCGGAGGCCCAAGCATGGTTGATCTGGGACAGGTCGCTGTCGGTCTCATAGGCGTATGAGGTGTTGACCCCGTTTGAGCGGGTCAGCCCCGTGCGGCGGCTGAGGGAGTCATGAGCGATGTCCGCCTGGTGCTGGGTCGGATTGCCCGAAGGCCCGAACTGCACCCGATCCGCGCGGTTCGCCGCGTCGAAGCGGTAGGTCGCCCGGTAGGCGTCCGGCCAGACGATGCCGGTGCGGTTGTTCGCCCGGTCATACTCATAGCCAAGGATCAGCTGACTGGTCCCCATCGAACCGTTGTTCGGCTGGATGCGATCCGAGACCACCCGGCCGGCGTCGTCATAGACATAGCTGCGAATGTCCCGTTCCTGGGCCGCATCATAGGATGAGCTGGTTTGCGTCGATACGGCGGTCCATGTTGGCCGGCTCGCAAGGTCGTAGGAGGTCCGGGTGTGACGACCCTGCCCCCAAGTCGCGCCCTCCGTCGTCTCCCAGTCCCAATAAATCCGGCCGAGTGGGTCGTGCCAGGTGTAGTGGTGCTCGCCGTTGCGACGGATGATGGCGTAGGATTCATCCCGTTCGTTGCGCAGGAAGTGTGAGACGCGACCGTCGGCGTAGGTCGTCTTGGTCAAACGCGCCAGGCCGTCGTAGGTCAGGGTCGTGCGATTGCCGTTGCCGTCGATCTCGACGCTCTGCAGACCACCGACGTTATACTCGAACTCGCGCCAACGGTTCGTGTTGATTTCCGCCGGCCGGGTATTGGTCAGGGCGCAGGTCGGATCTGACAGGTTGGCTTCGAACCAGCGCTCGATCAGAGAGGGCTGGCTCGCGGCGTTGTAGGTGGTTCGCGTCGCACGCCCCGTTGGATCGACCGCCACACGGGTCCTGTCCAGGGCATCGTAGCAGGTCCGCGCCATGTCCTCTGCCGGGTCAGTCACGGTTAGAGGCTTGTTGGTCAAAGAGTAGGTCGTGGTGGCGGTACGCCAGACGCTCGCGGTGGAATCCCAGCGGCTCTCGGTCAGAACGTTTCCGTCGGCGTCGTAGGTCCACTGCGTCTGGATGCCCGTCGAGGCCGGGCCCGTCTCGGTGAGCTTTCGCCGGTTGGCGTCGAACGTTGCAGTGGAAGTGTTGCTGAGCGGATCGGTGGTCAGGACGACATCGCCGGCGGCGTTGCATTGGAACACCGTCGTCTGGCGAACCGCGGACGACTGGTCCGCCGCGTGCTGGGCCGTCAGACACGGTCCGGCGTTTCCGGAGCCGTATTCCATCCGGGCTTCGATATCGGTCGGATCCTTGGTCCAGCGCACGCGGCCGAAGGAATCATAGGCGGTTCGCCAGATCGCGTTGCGGTAGGATCCCGACCTCCCGTCGAATACCTCCGGAGAGGTCTGGGTGATCAGCCGGCCCTGAATGTCATAGTCGAACGACCAGGTGTGCGCAGGGTGACCATCCAGGTAGGTCGCCGGCAGGGTGATCGTCGCGGGCTTGTTCCAGGCGTTGTAGGTCGCGGTCACGACTGACGTCTGGCAGTTGTAGACTGACGTCCCACAGCCCGCCAGGGGCTTGCGGCGAACCAGGGTCGTGTTGTTGCGCTCATCGTATTCGAACTCGGTGATGTTGCCGAACGCCGCTGTTCGGCGGATCACCCGCCCGCGGCCGTCGAACTCCGCAGACGACACTCGGTTCATCTCGTCGACATGGCGGCTCGCCCGCCCGCTACTGAGCGTCTCGACGGTGTAGCGGCCCCCAAGCGGGTCTTCCCGCTGACCCCGGAACCCCTCGGCGATGAAAAATTTGTGCGATCCCCGGGTCGCGGGACTGGCCACCGCGATGGCATCACGCGCCTCGGTCACCCGACCGAAGACGTCGTAGGTGTATTCGATCGAGGGCTTGGACGGATCCCGCGCCAGATAGGCGCGATCGAACAGATAGCGCCTGTAAAGCGTGGGGCCGTCGATGCGGGTGGTGAAGTGGGTGACGTTGCCAACCGGGTCCGTGTGGCTGACCGCCTCCTCATTGTAGGGGCCGCGGTCGACGCTCACCGCCCGTAGGTTCGATCCCGTCAGGCCATTCGAGAAGCCGAGCCGGCCACTCTGGTTGAAGACGATCTTGTAGCCCAGATTGTTGCTGACCTCGGTCAGGTTCGGGAGATCGCTGCCGGCTGTATAGCCATAGGTCAGGTTGATCGTCACACCCTGAGGGAAGGTCCAGTTGGTGAGCCGGAAGCCGCGCACCCGCGCGCAGGATTCTTCCGTGCCGGCGGGGAGGATGTCCGCTAGCCAAGGTTGGAAGGACTGGACGTCGCCCGTCGCGGATTTCAGCTGGAATGAGACGGCGCTGTAGCTCCAGCCCCGGGTGTTGATATAGCCGTTGGCGGTCGAGCACGACGGCCGCTCGGTCACGATCGTGCGTTGACCGGTCTGGGTCAGGGTGGCGTAGCGACCGCCCGGCGAGAACCACTGTCCGTCCGCGCGGCGGAGGAACTGCTGGGAGTTGCTCCCGACCGTGGCGGTGACCACGTTTCCGGCCAGATGTTTCATCCACCAGGCGGCGGTCAGGGCCGCAGCCACCTCGCGCTCGGTCGTCGGCGTGGCGCGATAAATGTCCTGCATAACCAGGAAGGCCGCGACGGTGCCGGCGACCGCACGCACGTCGGTCTCACCCATGGCCTCAAGGCCGCTGGCGGAGACGCTCAGGGTGTTGTTCCAGTTGGTGGTCCAAGCTCCGTTCGGTTCGGCGTTGGAGACGTGGCTGGTCAGCGCGTTCGTGGGCTGACCCCCGCGCCAGGTGAGGCCGGCCGAGAGGCTGTAGGGGAAGTCGCCCTGACCAACGGAAAGCGCGGCGGGGCTGGTGTAGCTCATATTGCCGCTGCCGAGATCCACGCCGGCCGCCGCGGAGCGGTCGACGAACTCATCCTTCAGCAGGTCGGCCATCTTGGACGGGTCGTACTGCGCATTGTGATCGACCTGGGCGCCGCCTCCACCGCCCTTGGCGTTATCATAGGCGCCGACCGTCACATGGGCGATCTCGAGCGGATCCCCGTTGGCGTCGTAGCGGGTGGCGATCAGGGCGCCGCCACGCTGGAAACTGGGACGGTGGGTCCAGATTTGTGCAGTGCCTGGACGCTCATAGGCCCCGCCGCGCTGTCCAGGTCCCAGGAAGGCGTCTTCGGAGGACACGACGGAATACCCGGCCGCGGCGTAGCTGCTGATCGTGCTGGCGAGACGCCCACGCCGTTGATTGACTTCGGAAGTCCCTATGACGGGCTCGCCGACATCAGAATGCCAGCCGTTGATCGTCGTGGGATCAACGCCCCGGCCCTCCACTCTCACCAAGTCAGCGGCCGCTGCGGAGTTCGAGCTCGAGAAGGCGTAGAACCGGCGCGGCCCGGTTCCCGCCGTCGCTTGATCTTCCGCCGAAGGCGGGGCGTTGCCCCAAGCGAAGCGGGACGCGGTCGAGGTCACATCGGGAAGGTCAGCGATCTGGGCCGCGACGCTGCCCTCCAGCGCATTAATGGTCGCAGCAATGGCGTGGACGCCCGCGCGGCGCGCCACGGGGTCTGACGTCCGGCTGGTCAAGCTGAAGCCGGTGTCGATGTCCAGCCGGTCATAGCTGTCGCCGATGCTGTACCATGGCATGATCGGACCGGTCTCGCCCGCCTGGCCGGAATAGCGAACCCAGGCGTCCGCGCTGACCACGCCGATCGAATAGTGGGACTGGAAGACGCTGCCAGCGAGCTGGGCATGCAGCGCCCCGGCGCGGGAAGCTTGAGCCAACCACTCCACCGCCAGCTGCTCGCGGCGACTGTCTCCGGCGGTCGCCGGCAGCCCCGTGCCGCAGGTCTCGCAGCCTTGCGGATTGACCTGCATCGGCAGCACCATGTCGGCCCGCGAACCCCATTTGGAGACCAGGCCGCGGCTCGTCTCACCCCAGCCGGCGACGATGGTGAACGGCAGGGCGTAGACGACATCCTTGGCGGAGTAGACGTCCATATAGGTGCCCGCCGCCCCGCTTCCGGTCGCCGCATAGGGTGCATTGACGGTCAGCTTGACCTGCCCATAGCTCAGCCGGGCGTTCTCGTTGGCTGTGTAGCTGGCCAGCACAGTGGCCTCGCCACGCTCATTGACCAGTTCCAGCCGCCCGACAAAAGCGTCACCGCTCGTGCTCGTGCCGGTCGGCTTGTATTTGGAGTAGAAGTTCAGCTTGCGGCCGTAGATGTCGTCAAAATACAGAACCCGATCGGCGATCGTATTGTAAACCGACGCGTTCGACGGGCTGACCTTGGTGATCTGCACCGTTACCGAAGCCCGATAGGCATCGGGCACATTGCTCCAGGAATGGGTGACCGATGACGTGTAAGGCAGCGTGGTCTGACGCAGGGCTGTCGAGGTCGGAATCTCCACGATCTGGCGACCGCCGATCAGGTCCTCGACCTCTCCGCTCTGGAGATTGGCGTCGATATGAGTCTGCAGGGCATTGGCCGCGGACTGGATGCGGCTGTTCAGACCGGTGGCGTTCAGCGATCGGACGTAGGCGACCCCGGAGTCCGTGCCCGCCTGGACGCCGGATGAGGCGTCCTGAAGCGCCTGGCCCGTGGTCAGGCCAGCGATCGCTCTTACATCAGCGCCAGCCTTCACCGTGTAAGGCTTGTAGGCCGGATCGAAGACGTAGTCGGTCCCGCTGATGTTGGCGACGACCCAGACGTGCGCCATGGTCACGCTGGAGACGTTGGCCGAGCCATAGTTGCAGTCGGCGGTCGAAAGGCCGTTGACGACGCCAGGGATGCCGCCGTTGGCCAGCAAGCGGCAAGCCGCGTCCGCGCGCGTGATGCCCGTCCAGGCCGTGAATTGAGCGGCGTCCAGCGTGATCGTGCCGTTCTTGAAGCTCGCCGTCTTGCCGGCGGCGCGCAGCAACAGGACCATCAACTGAGCCTGATCGAAGGCGGTGCCGTTGCGATCAACGATGGAGCCCATCGCGCCCTTGCCGACGCCATAGGTAAAGGTGGTGTCCACCGTATTGCGGACATAGGCGTAGATCAGGTCTGGATCGTTACTCAGTGCCCGGGCGAGCGCTGTGATCTCCGCATGCGGCGCATTGTGCACCGGCTGGCCGGACACCAGCACGCTGTTGGTAAAGGTGCTCGCGGTCGGCAAGCCATCGTAATAGGTCCGCGCCTCCGAGGGCGAGATGAGGTTCGCCGTGCCGATCTTGACCGAAGCAACCGGGATGGCCCCGCCCCCGCCGGCGCCTGTTTGGGCAATTGTGCTGGAAGACATCCACAGGCCGGTGACGGCGATCGCGATCGCCGCCGCGATGAGGCGGATTCGACGCGAGAGGGGTGATGCCTGTCCCGGCTCGGCCGAGCCTTCAGAGCGAATGAGATCTTGCGAACGTCGGAATATGTTCAACACGAGAGTCCCCCAACCCGAAGCGTCGCTGTGCAGGCAAGCACAACTGCCTCCGCTCGGAAAGAGTGAATCGACCCAAAGTTGCTCTTGGCTTTCGCCTAAGATGTGGGCAAGCTGAATGGACTTCGGGGGGAGGGTCCAGATGCAGATCGCGATGGAAGCGGCAGCGCGTGCCCAAGGATGGATACGCGCCGCAGGAGGCTTTCTTGAGCGGCTGGCCGCCCGGGTGCTCGCCGAAATGCACATGACCGTAGACCTCTCTCGCTGGCGCCGGGCCGGCACGCCCGCAGAGCGGTTGGCAGCGATTTCCTGGCCGCGTCTCGGGGCATTCGCGGCGATTCCCCTGGGTCTCATCGCCGGGCTCCTCGCCTTACACGCGCTGACGCGCCCGGACGCCTATCCGCCGCCCTTGCCGAGCGAACGGGCGAGGGCGCATACCCAGACGGCTGTGCGCGAGGCCTTGCGCACCCCGCCGCCCCCAAGCCTGGTGGAAGCCAACAAGACCTGGACCGGGGCTTCCTGATGCGCCCCCTGAAAGCCATCCTCGCCTTCGGTGCGGCCCTGTTTCTGTCGCTGTCGCCGACCGCCCCCGCAATGGCGGACACCCAATACCAGTACGACAGCGCCGGCCGGCTGATCAAAGTCACCTATTCGAATGGCGTGTCCATCTCCTATCGCTATGACGCCTCAGGCAATCGCCAGGTCATCACAACCGCACAGGCGACGAACCAGTCGCCTGTCGCGGTCAACGACAGTGCGAGCGTCGCCGCCTCCGGCACGGTGGATATTTCGGTCTTGGCCAATGACAGCGACCCGGAAGGGCATCCGCTGACGATCACGGCGGTGTCCACGCCCTCGGCCGGCACGGCGACTGCCATGACCGGCCCCGTCCGAATCCGATATGTCGCCACGGCGGCCGCAGGAACGCGGACGTTCACCTACACGATCTCGGACGGCCATGGGGGAAGCTCGACGGCAACCGTTACTGTGACGGTGACCTCCAGCAATCAACCTCCCGTAGCGAACCCGGATGACGCCAGCACATCCCCGCTCGGCAGCACCTCGATCATGGTGCTGGCCAATGACACCGACCCCAACAGCAATACGCTCACCGTCACGGCGGTCGGCACGCCCACAGGGGGAAGCGTTTCGATCGGCTCCGGCGGCGGCTATGTCGTCTATACCCCGCCCGGCTCACCCGGGACCTATACCTTTGGCTATACCATCAGCGACGGGGCCGGCGGAACCGCCTCCTCGACGGTGACCGTCTACGTCGAAAGTCTGGAAGGCTGCGTCCCCGAACCCGGCCAGATGTGCGAGGTCGAATAGGTCATTCGGCGGCGCCGCAAGCCGCCGGTGTCGTCCTCAACCTCAGGCGCCGATAGTCGTGAACTCGCCATGGGCGGTCCACAACGCCTGTAAACCGCGCCCGAACCCAGAGCACGCTCACCCCGGATCGGGCGGGTAGCGACACTCGGACATCGACCTGATCACCCGCCGCGATCGAGCGCATCGAACCCTCGCCGTCCCCGCGTGCGGCCTCCGCCCGAAATTCCTCGGGCGCACGTCCCATCGTAACGATCCGACGCAGACAATCCTCCTCACTCGCGGACAGCCTCCATCCGCGAGACAATGCCCCCACAGTTTCGAAGGATGGCGTAGCCAGCTTGCGCTCACCGGTAGCGGTAAGGCCATGCCGTTGCAGCGCCTTGAGGACGAGAGCATAGGGATCACCTTGCAGATCGTACTTGCCCTCGGGCAGGGACAGTTCGACCGCAACCCTCCGCCGGTTCAGGCCGATCTCGGCCAGGCTGGTCGGCTTGATCGAATGGACCTCTCCGGCGGAAAGCCGGCCGAATACATCATTGGCCGCGGACTCCAGGGTGATGCGATCCAGAATGTCGCGCTGTTCCGTTGCGCTCGCGACCAGATAGGCCCGCAACGCCACCGCCAAAGCGGTCCCGAACACCGTCAGGCCGAAGGCGAACGACATCGCCAGCAGGGACACGTATCCGTCCCGGCTCCTGGCCCTAGGGGCGCGACGGCGATTCAACCGGCAACCCCAAGGCTTGCAGCCTCCCCACCATCTCATTGGTGATGGCGTCGATATCCGAACGGGCCCGGATGACGGTCGGCCGCAAGAACATCACCAATTCGGTCTGGCGTTCAGTCGTGTCGCGCGTGCGGAACAGGGCGCCCAGCGCCGGGATGCGGCTCAGATACGGTACGCCAGTGTCCCCGAGGCTGCGGCTGGAGCGCAGCAGGCCGCCGAGCACCACCAGCTGCCCGTCCTCCACCTGGATGCGGGTGCTCAGGCGGCGCTGCTGGATGGTCGGCGAATCGATCTCGGACGAGGTCGTGCCGGACACCTCCGAGACTTCCTGGGCGATCTCGATGAACATGCGCCCGCTCTCGGTCACACGCGGGGTGACCGAGAGCACTACGCCGGTGTCGCGATATTGGACGCTGTTGAGGACGCGGCTGTCGTTGTTAATTCCGACGGCGGTCTGGGTGATGATCGGCACCTGATCCCCGACCTGGAGCTCAGCGCTCTCATTGGACAGAACGAGGATCCGAGGGGTCGAGATCAGCTGAACGTCTGTGACCGCGGACAGGGCATTGAGCACCGCCCGTACGTCCAAGTTCAAGTAGCGGATCGCCAGGCCAGGAAAGCTCGGCGCGGCGTCATCGTCCGAGCCGGAGGAGAAGCCTCCCGTCAAATCGCCGTCATCGAAGAACCACTGCACACCGTAGCGCAGACGATCATTGAGCGTCACCTCAGCGATGGTCGCCTCGATCAGCACCTGGGGAGGCGGCGCATCGAGTTCGCGCACGATGTCCAGGACGTTGCGGTACTCGGCATCATCGGCCAGCAGGATCAGCGCGTTGGTTCGTGCGTCGGCCGTAATCCGGAGTCCCCCGGTCGACCCCATAGAGACCGCCGGCGCCGCAGTCGTCGAGGCGGCGCCGGCCGCCGGGGTCGGCGGTGGGGCTTGACCCGCCGCAGGAGCTTCCGGCGTCGCTGACGCCCCACCCGTTCCAAGTAGGGCGGACAGCGTCGTCACGAACTGCTCCGCTTCCAGATTGGCCAGGGGAATCGAACGCAGGCGGCGAGAAGCCGGCGCCGGAGCACGGTCGAACCTGTCGATCCATTCTCCTGCGCGATCCAGCCCATCCGGCGAGCGGGAGATGACCAGCAGGCCATTCAGGCGCGTCAGCTCAATGAACTGGATCTGGTTGCCCAGCGGGCCGTCGGGCCCGCCGAACACCTGGCGGATATCCGCAGCAATGTCGGCCGGCGTGGCGTAGCGGACGGGGAAGAACTGCAGGCTCTTGCCCTGCAACCAGTCGACGTCGAGCGAGCGCGCCGTGCGGATCAGGGCGTTCACCGTGGTCGGGTCGCCGGAAATATAGACCTGTTCGCGGCCCGGATCGGCGCGGACGGTGGCGGCCTCTCCCGCCAGGGGCTCCAGGAGCCGGGCGATCTCGGCCGCGCCGATCGACCGCGCCTGATAGACGGCCGAGCCGGCCAAACCGTCGGCGGCGCCTTGGGCGAACACGGGCGGGGCGCTCAGCCTGGCCGCTTGGGCCGAAGGCACGACGGCGTAGCCCGCGCCCTCCGGAACCAGGGCGGCGTTGACGCTCCGCAGCGCCCGATCGAGACTCGACAGGGCCTGCGCCTCGCTCATCCGCCCCGTCAGATTGAAGGTCAGGGTTCCCTGCACCGAAGGATCAATGCGGAACGAGCGACGCAGCGACTGGCCCAGGACGGCGTCGGCGATGGCCGCGACCGGGGCCTGGTCGAACACGATGTTGAAGTTGCGGCTCGGCGAGGATTGCACCACGGGCGCGGCGGGGGCGAGTGCGGCGTTCTCGATCCGCCAGGACAGGTCCTCCGCCGGACGGGGCTCACCGCCGGTCAGGGCGTCCGTCGGCGCGGCCGGTCGATTCTGCGGGATGACCGCGAGGTCGGGGCGAATGCTGCGCGGCGTCTCGCAGGCCGTCAGCAGGCCGAGCACGACGCAGAGGAGGATAGGCGCACGCACCGTCATTGGGACATCTGCAAAACAATGTCGCGCTTGAAGCCCGAGCCGCCCGCCACGCCGTCGGAGCCATAGCTGGTCAGTTTGAACCGCTCCCCGGCGCTGGCTGGCGGCTCATAGACGACAGCATGGCCCCAGGGATCCCGGGTAAGGGCCGAGTCCGACAGATACGGGCCGGCCCAGTCGGCGACACCATCGGGCGGTTCGATCAAGGCCGCGAGGCCTTCGTCCGCGGTCGGATAGCGGGCGAGATCGGCCGAATACATTTCGAGCGCGGCGGCGACGCTCTCCATCTTGAGCCGAGCCGCGCGCACCTTGGCGCGGTCCATCTGGCCCAGGGTCTGGGGAACGACGATGGCGCTGATCAAGCCGATGATGACCAGGACCACCAGCATTTCCGTCAGGGTGTAGCCGGTGCGAGGCGCTCGTGCGCGTCGCAACCTCTGTTTGCTCAAATCCCCCATGGCTCCCCCCGAACCAACACGCTACTCCTATTCGACTATAGGGGGAGCGGAGCCGAGTCTACGGCGTTCATATGACTGTCTCAGCCGACGAGTTCGAACTGCCCACGCCCGTCCACGCGCGCTCGGACCTGGCCGAGGCGCTCGCCTTGCGCGGCAGCGCAATCGAGCGCGCCTTGAGGGCCAGCGGCAGTTCGGGACAACCACTGGCGGTGGCGCTCAGCCTGCTGGGCCTCGCCACTGAAGACGCGATCGCTGAGGCCTGCAGCACTTTGCATGAAGCGCCGCGGTGGCCGGACGGCCTCCCGATCGACCGCGTTGAACTACCGGGGCTGAGCGTCCGTTTTCTGCAGGACCGGTACGCCGTGGCCATGGCCGACGAACACGGCGGCTGGTGCCTGGGCCTCGTCGATCCGGGCGACGAGACCACCCTGGAGGCGCTGCGCTTCGCCCTCGGGCGCGACGTGGCCGTCCGCACCCTGACCCTGAGCGCCTGGCGTCAGGCCCAGGACGTCGCCGAGCCGGCGATGGACGGCCCCGGCCTCGGCTCCGCGCCGACCTCGACCTGGCTCGACGATGCCGAACGGCTCAAGGACATCGCCCGCGATGCGCCCGTGGTGCGGATCTCCGAACAGATTCTGGAACGCGCCTTCCTGCTCAACGCCTCCGATGTTCACATCGAACAGAAGATCGACCACACCCGCGTGCGCTTCCGCCTCGACGGCCAGCTGCAGGATCAGGAACGGCTCGGCGTCGATCTAGGGCCGGCCCTGATCGCCCGCATCAAGGTCCTGTCCGACCTCGATGTCGCGGAGCGGCGCGCGCCGCAGGACGGCCGCACCACCATCAATGTCCGGGGCGTACCGGTCGACGTGCGCATCTCGACGGCCCCGACGGTGTTCGGGGAATCCCTGGTCGTGCGCCTGCTGACGCGCCGCGACGTCGACTATTCGCTGGAACGGTTGGGATTGAGAACGCCGGTTGCCGCGGGACTCAGCCAGCTCTTGACCCGCAGCCACGGCCTGCTGCTGGTCACCGGCCCGACCGGCAGCGGCAAGACTACCACCCTCTACGCCGGGCTTCGCCAACTTGCCTCAGCCCACAACAAGATCCTGACCGTCGAGGACCCGGTCGAATATGTGTTCGAGGACATCCTCCAGAGTCAGGTCAATGAGGCCGCCGGCTTCACCTTCTCGACGGCCCTGCGCTCCTTCCTGCGCCACGATCCGGACGTGATCCTGGTCGGCGAAATCCGCGACACCGAGACGGCGCGCCTGGCCGTCCAGGCCAGTCTGACGGGCCATCTGGTGCTGGCGACCGTGCACACCAATGACGCCGCCACCACCCCGTCGCGCCTGATCGACATGGGCGTCGAACGCTATTTGCTCGGCGACGCCCTGATCGGCGTCATGGCCCAACGCCTTGCCGCCCAGCTCTGCGTCGCCTGCAAGGTTATGGAGCCCCTGACGACGGACGAGACAGCGACGCTGAAAGAGACGGGTCTGAAGCCGATCAAGGGTCCCGTCGGTCGGGCGCGGGGCTGCCCGGCGTGCGGCCAGACCGGGCGGCGCGGGCGGCGAGCCGTCAGCGAACTGATGCTCTGCACGCCCGAGATGGGCGAACTGATCGGCTCGGGAGCCCACGCCGCCGTGCTCCGGGCCGAACTGGCCAAACAGCCCGGCCACGCCACCCTGCGCCAGGACGCCCTCGCCCAGTCTGCGGAGGGGATGATTGATTGGGGCGACGCCTGGCGCGTCGCCGATCGATGAAGGCGTTTCACTTCACCGCCCTGGGCGCCGACGGCCGCCGACATCGCGGCGTCAGCTATGCGGCCGAGGCGGCTGCGTTACGGGACCGGCTGATTGACGCGCGCCTGCACCCGGTCACGATCCGGCCCGCCCTCCTCCAGCACCAGGGGCCGCTGCGCCTGACCGAAGCCGAGGCTGCGCGGCTCGGGCGCGACCTCGCCCAGTTGATGACCAGCGGCATGGCCCTGGCCCAGGCCCTGTCCCTGCTAGAGACCCGCGAAACGCCGCGCGTTAGCGCCATCGCCCGTGAGGTCCGTCAGCGGCTGATCTCGGGCGAGCCCCTGTCCAAGGCGCTGGAAGTCGCCAGCGGGACGCCAGCCCGATTTCTTCAGGCCCTGGCCCGGGGCGGCGAGGCTTCGGGACGCCAGAGCGAGGTCCTCGCCGCCGGCGCGCGATCGCTTGCGGCGGCGGATCAGCTGAAAAAGCGGCTGATCACCCTGTGCATCTATCCCGTCTTCGTCATCCTCGTCGCCTTCGGCTCGATTGCCATCTACGCCTATGCCGTCCTGCCCTCGCTGGAGCCCGCCTTCGAAGGCATGGGGAGCGACATTCCTCCCCAGACCCAGGCCGTGCTCACCTTCGGCGCTATTGTCCGCCTGCTGATGCCGATCGCCGCGGCCGGAACCGCAGCGCTCGCCATCCTTCTCGCCGTCTCGGCGCGCGCGCGGCGCACCGGCGGCGACCTCGTCGCTCGCCTCTTGATGCGCGGCAAGCGATCGCCGATGCGGGATTTCGTCTTCGCCAATTTCGCCTCGCGCCTGGCCGTCATGCTCCAGGCCGGGGTGCCCTTGGCCCCCGCCTGGCGGTTGGCCCGCGAGCCGGTCACCATCGCCTCGCTGAGCCGCGCCCTCGCCGTCCAGGACGAGCGTCTGATGGAGGGGGTGCGGCTGAGCGAGGTGCTGAGGGCGATCCCGAACACGCCGCCGGACCTCATCCACTATGTGCTGATGGGCGAGCAGTCGGGCCAGGTCGCCAAGGCGCTCAACGACGGCTCGGCCGTGCTCGCGGGTCGGGCCCAGGAAGCGATCGAACGGGTCCTGTCGGTGATCACCCCCCTCGTCATCATCGTGGTGGGGGGCATGGTGGGCCTGATCACCATGATGGTGTTCCAGGGGCTGTTGGCGGTGGGCGACGCCGTTGCCATGTAAGTCCTCCGGCGACCGCGAAGGCTATTTGACCATCGACGCCATGGTGGCGCTGTCGATCACCGTGCTCGCCGTGGCGGCCGCCGTGGCCCTGGCCTCTAACGCCGTGTCGCGGATGGCCCAGGCGCGCGACCGGCTGACCGCGGTCCGCATCGCCGACGATCTGTACGAAGGGCTTTACGCGGGGGAGCGTCCCGATGGACAACAGTCCGGCACGACCGATGGGCGATCATGGACCTACACCAGCACCAGCGCGGCGACGGCGGACACGCCCTCGGTCGCGCGCCGACTGCGGATCAGCGTCGACCGCCGCTTCGGACCGGATCTGACCGTGGACGCCATCGTACCGCCCGCGCCGAACGACCCGGTCGAAGCGGACGTTCCGGTCGCGCCGGTTACAGCGTCCTCGAACTGATGATCGGCCCTGGCGCGCGCCAGCCAGCGGCTCGCGACATCCCAGGCCGGGCTCACCGATCGGCCGGCGCCGCGCTGCCGACCTTCGGAAACGAGCGCGGCAGCATCAACGACAAAAGTCGAAGTCCGATACCGGTGCAGCCTTCCCGAGCGCTGCGAATACGATACCGTCAGCCAGTCATGCCGCTCGACGACCTCGCCCTCGAATTGACCCCGACACGACCCCCGACGCCGGCCCCGGCGTTGGAGGTGATGACCCGCGTGCTGCGGCTGCCGACCCGCGCGCCGCGACAGGCCCGCGCGATCGTCCGCATGCAGCTGGATCGGTTGTCCCCCCTGCCCGCCGCCGACACCCTGTTCGACCTGGTCGCCCTGCGCCAGGAGGCAGGCGAAACCGTCTACGCCCTCGGCATCCTGCGACGCGCGGCCCTGGCCGGGGAGGCATTCTCGGCTCAGAGAACCGTGGCGGTGACCCGGTCGGTCGAGGACCAGACGGTCGTGTTCCGCTTCCGAAACGCCGGCGCCGTCGATGATCGCGAGGCCCGTTGGCTCAAGCACGCCCCGCGCACGGCGCTGATCTGTCTCGGGCTGGCCGCCGTCGCCCTGGCCGGCAACCTGCGCACCGAACAATGGCGCGAACGCCGGATGCCGGAGATCGCCGCCGAGAAGCGCCTGGCCGCCCAACAGGCACGCCTCGCCGAGCAACAGGCCTCGGCCCGAACCGAGTGGATATCGCTGGAGCGCACGGACGCGGCGACCCGGTACCTGTGCGTGGCCGGCCGCATCGGCGCCGGCCTGCCCGGAGGCCTCGCGGTCACGAACGCGGCCGCGGATCAACACACGGTGACCCTGAGCGTCGGGCCCGGATCCAATGTTTCGGCCCTGGTTACCGCCGGGGCCACGCCGCCCACCGACGGCGATCCGACCCAGGCCGGTTCGGTCGTGTTCCCGCGCGAGGTCTGTGCATGAACCGGCAGGTCTGGATCCATCGGGCGACGGCGTTCGCCTCGCTCGTGCTCGCCGGGATCGTCCTGACCTCCGTGGCGGCGATCGGCGGCGATCTGGTGGCGATCGATCGCGCCAAGGCGGACACGGCGACGCCCGCCCCGGCCGCATCCGCCCCGTCGGCGGCTCCGTGGCGTCCGCTGAAGCCGGCGGTTCGGCGCAACGGCGCGTCCGCGAAGATCGCCGTCGGGGAGTATCTGAACGGGCAGCTGGGCCAGTTGGGCCTCAACATCGTCTCGGTCGAAGCCCCGGCCGTCCGTCCGCTTGGCGGCGGCCTTCATCTGGCGGAAGTCCGAGTCCAGGCGCGGGGCGACGGAGCGGCCTCGGCGGCGGCGGCCAACTGGGTGGCGGTCAACCGCGAGGCGATCCGCCTCAGATCCCTCGCCGTCGGGGTCGGGCCGGACGGGACCGGAACCTGCACCCTGGTCCTGCTCATGGTGATCGCGTGACACATCTTCGCCGGCATTGGCTGCCCGGCCTGCTGGGTCTGTGCGCCCTCCTGACGCTGGGCCTGCTCGCCTGGCCGACCGGCGCGGCGCGCCCGGCAGGGCCGCCGGCGGCGGAGCGCTATACCGGGCCGGATATCGAAACGCGCCGCGGCGGGCCCGCCGTGGGATTTGCGCTCCGGCTCGAGGGACCTGACGCGGCGCCCCAGACCGCGCCACCGCCCGAGGCCCTTCCGGTCCTGGTCGGCATCGCTGGCCGGCGGGCCTATCTGCGGAGCACGGACGGCGAGGTCGAAAGGGTCTCAATCGGACAGGAAATCGACGGCTGGCGGCTGGTTGCTGTGGGAGGTTGCGCGGCGACGCTGCGCGGCCCGGACGGTGACCGGCGGATCGAAATGTTCGCGAGCGGGCCTGACCCGGCCGCGAGCGGTGCGGCGCCGGTCCCGGGAGAGGCGAGCCCGCCGATCCAGGGCGGATGACGTCGGCCCTGCTGGCCTTGCATCTGGGCCTGATCGGCCTGGTCGTCGGCTGTTTCCTCGGCCTGGTCAGTGTGCGTTGGCCCGCGGACGAGGACGTCGCAATCGGGCGCTCGCACTGCCGGGCCTGCCTCCGGACTCTGCCCTGGTCCGATCTTGTGCCGGTCGCCAGCTATCTCTGGACGCGGGGGCGGTGTCGGACGTGCGCCGCGCCGATCCCGATCAAATATCCGCTCATCGAGCTCGCGGCAGGCGGCTTGGGCGTCTGGGCGGCGCTGGCGGGATCGACGGTTACCGAGGCGATCCTGACCGCCCTGCTCGGCTGGCAGCTGCTGCTGATCGCGGTGATTGATCTGGAGCACCACTGGAGACCAAGTCGTCTCGCTCTGCCGCTTCTCGTGAGCGGCGTGATCGCGGCGGCTGTGATGGATCGTCTAACAGTTCTGGACGCCATCATCGGGGCTGCAGTGGGGTTTGCGACCTTGCGGTCGTTTCGCATGATATATCGACGTCGGCTCGGACGGGATGATCTGGGGGACGGTGCTCCCCTGCTGGCGGCCGCCGTCGGCGCATGGATGGGATGGCGACATCTGCCGCCCCTTCTCTTGGCCTTCTGGTTCGTCGGACTTGCCTCGGTTATCGTGAAGTCTCTGCTCACAAAGCCCGCGACGGGCGGCGCGCGGATGCGCTTCGGCCCGCTACTCGCGATTGCGACCTTCGCGGTTTGGAGTTGGAGAATTTAGTCAGCGGCAGCCGCGAGCGCGCGACCGCTGATCAAGTCTCGCGGGCAGCCGAGGGACCGATGGCGTCAGCGGCCTCAGTCGCCTCAGTGCATTTGTCTCAGTGTGCACTGAACAGATTTACTGCACTCATCAAGCTACCCGCTTTGCCGCGAATGATCCTGTGCTTAGGTCGAAAACGGACGCTATGAAGGTCACGGAGGTTCGAGAGCGGTCATTCGATTTTGCTCGGTGGGAGCCGTCTACTTTCCGCGGCCCGCCCATCGCGGATTCGGTCGCCGTCGCCTTCGTCGCCGCATTTTCTGAAACTCAGATTGTGTCGAGGAAGGCATTGTAACCTCTAACGGCCGCGACCCCGCGGCCAAGGATGTAGTGCTTCTCGGCCGTGTCGATGGCGGTGTGGCCAAGCACCGCGGCGATATCGATCGACGAGTTCGTGTAGGCCTCGGCGAGGCCCGTCGCCGCTATATGCCGCATTAGATGAGAGCTGATAGACTGGCCGAAGGCGGCTGTAGTACGCAGCTTGATGATCTGGGCGACCGAAGCAGGCGGCATCGGCGTTCCGAACTGCGACAGCCACAGGGCCTTCGAAGCAGTATTGCTCCTTGCAGCAAGCAGGGGGCGATAATCGGCGACGTACTCTGCCAACGCGTGCTCCAGTCTCTCCGGCCAACTGCATCCCCACGGTCGACGCTGCTTCATCTCCGCAGCGGTGAACTCCAGCCGATGGCGATCTCCCGTTCGCTTCAGATGCCCATCGATCGTCATCTGGCTTAGATTGGCGACGCGCAGCATCCGGCAGGCCCAAAGAGCGATCAGCAGGCCGTCTCTGAACGCGATCGGCCGGCGCACGCCCGGCAGGTGATCAGTATCCGCCGAGTGCATCAGTTGGTAGCCGAGTTCGAGAATCTCATTTGCCGGCCGGAGCCGGCCATTCAGGTCTCTCAACGGCCGGGCCTCGGCGAACATGCGACCGGCGAGCTTTCCGATGAAGGCCGTCGGGCATTCCGGGCACATTGTGCGCAACGCGTCACCCAACGCCTGCAACCGGCCCGCACGCGTGTAGTCCGCGAGCCCGGCCTCGGTGAGTTCGGTCAGATATTCTCGGACCCGTTCGACTGTCGCGCGCTGGGCTGCAGTCTCGTCCGGACTTACACAATGCCGCGCATCCAGCCAGCCCAGCCAGTTTCCATAACCGATCTGCACAAAGCGCCGCGTGGTGGCGCGCCAGTGGGAAGACGCCCCCTGCCCCTCTCGCGCCAGCGGATCGGATTCCGCGGCGCGGATCCAAGCCGTCTGGTCACCAGAAGGCCATTTGGAGATCGGCCAGCAGGCCGGCATGCGTGGCGGTCTCATTGACGCGCCTTCCGTGACGGAGTGGGATTCTCGTAGAGATCGAGCAGCGCCTCCTCCAATCGCAGGAATGCCGGTTCGGTCTGGAAGTCAGCATAGGCCTTCAAGGTCGTCTTGATCGTCTTGTGGCCAAGGAGTTGGCGCACCGTTTCCAGGCCGGCGGGATCGAAACGAAGGTAGAGCTTCGCCGCGAGGTGGCGGAACAGATGCAGGTTCATATCCAGCCCGGTTTCGCGCTTCACAAAGCCGCAGATTGTCTTGGACAGTGATCCTTGGCTACGCAGCACGCCGGAGGGATTGGGGAACAGGTAGGGACTAGGCCGATTGCTCACCAACGGCCGCCAGACTTCCCGCCAGGCGTCGAGGAGGGTCACCACGCGAGCAGGCAGCACTGCCATGAAATCAGTGTAGGTTTTGGTTTCCTCCCGGGACAGGAACAGACGCACCTGCCTGGTCTTGCCCTTGCCGCTCTCGATCACATTCTCCCCCAGCTTGAGGCCTGTGAGGTTCTTGGCCCGCAGAGGAACCGCTAGCAGAAGTGCCACCTGCAAGGCGTACATGACGCGGACTGCGGTGAGCTGGGTCCGAGGGGTGTCCGCAGCGCGCTTCAAGGTCCCCTGCGGGAGTTCCAGCAGACGCTTCACATTCTTCGGATCATTGAACGGGGCCAGGCGCTCACGGTTCTTCGGGGTCATGCCGCTCGCTTGCCCCATCGTCCCCTTCAATGATTTGATCAGTTGCGCGAGTTGCTCCGCCTTGGGCTGGTCCTTCTCCCAGTGTTTGGCGATCGTCTTCATCAACTCAGCGTGGCTCAGCATATGTGGCCGCACTTCCCCGTCGAACCGCTCCTTGCGCAAATAGCCAAGCGCCATGCGAACGTTGACAGGCTCGGTCATCACCGAGAGGCCGGTGACCTTGTTCGTCTCCAGCTCCCCGCTCAGGACGAGCGCGCTGGCGAAGGCGCGGAGGTTCTTTTCGCGGGTCTTGTTTGTGTCGGGGCGCACCTTTGGCGCCGGATCCGCGCTCAGGGGATCGGGGTGAAGCCGCGACTCAAGGAAGGCACCAACCTCCAGACGCAGACTTTCCGGAAACTCTTCCCACGGAAGGGAGAAGCGCCGCGGATCCTCAGGTGACTCAATCTCGACCCGGGGCCAGCCGGGCACCTTATGCTCGCAAGCCTTCCACAGCCGGACCATCTGCCGGTAGGAAGTGTCGGGACTGGCACGAAGACTGGTGTCGAGCAGCTCGCCGCGCCAAGCCGCGAAGGCGTCGGCACTAACGGTTTCGGGCTCCACCCCCGTGCGGGTCAGGAACTTGGTGAACCGGCCGAGCCCGATGCCGACGCGCTGTTCCGCCTGATCGAGGAGCGCGCGCCACGCCGGGCTGACTTCTGTCGTATCGCGGCCAGAAGCCAGCTCCACGCCGGCCTCCTGAAGGGACCGCAGCGCCAAGCTCTTCATCGTCTTCCACGAGGACGCCTTGAGCCCCGCATGGCCCGCCGACGCTTTTGCAAGCATGGAGCGCAGGCGGACCGCGTTGGCGGGGATCTGGTCGAGGGGTAAGCCGATCGCCTTGCCCATCGCCGTCAAGGAGGAGCGGATGGCGCTCCTGCGTGGATGGTCGCTGTTGGCGTCGTGGTAAAACGCCAGAGCGTCTGCTAGCGTCACGGGGACTGAGTGTTCCGGAAGCGGGAGTTCAAGCTGGGTCAATTTGCCCTCCTTGGGACAGGGTGGTCGGAAGCGGCCGGGAGTGGCCAGTTTTGATTAAGCACGGATCGGATCGTGGGTCGGTTGAGTGCGGGTGCAGTCAACGACGGTCAAAATTCTGTGGACATTCAGCGACTTGGCGGGTCATCAGAAGCCGCGCCTGAGAGCTATGAAGTCGCGGAGATCCCGCTCGGAAATGCGGACCTGACGACCGACCTTGTGTCGCGGGAGATCACCGCGAGCGATCAGCCGCCTCACCGTTTTGTCGGATACCGCCAGGATGTCCGCTACCTTTTGAAGGGTCAGGAATGGCGGCAGCGCCGGGAGTGCGTTCGCCATGATCAGCAGGCCCCCGAGTGAGCGGCGGGGCTGCCGGTCAGACTTTCGATCCACTGATCGACGTCCGAAGCCTTCCAGCCGGACGCGCTGCCGATCTTGAGGGCTTTCGGGAATCGCCCGGCTGCCATTTCCTTGTACAGCCAAGAGCGGCTCATCCCGGTGCGGGCCATCACAGCGGGGAGACGCTCAAGTCGTTGGTGGGTCTGGGTCATGTTTGGTTCCTCAATCGGCCTGAGCAGAGGCGCTCGGGGTACGAATGAGGATGCCGTCACGACCACAGGGAGCCTTGCAGCTCGCCTCAAAATATTTGCCTTGCACGCCCTATCGAGGCTTGGCGATCACCGTCACGACGTTTGAAACTGCACGCGTTTTCGAATTTTTGCAGTCGTGCAGAATTCTGACCACGCGTCGATCATCTCGCGCCGCCTCGCCAAACCATCGCCGCGTCGGTAGGCGCGCTCCGTCATGTCGCCGACCGTGTGAGCCAGGCACATCTCGGCGACGTCCCGAGGGAAGGTCGTGGTCTCACCGGCCCAATCGCGGAAACTGGACCTGAACCCATGGGGTGTGATGCCCTCGCTCCGCCCCATCCTTTTGAGGAGTGCACTGAAGGCCGCGTCGGACAGCGAGGACCGGGATCCCTTTGGACCCGCGAAGACAAAGGCATCCGGGTCGTCTTCTGTCAGCCTTGCCATGTCCCTGAGGATTTCCACGGCCCGCTTCGACAGTGGCACCCTATGCTCACGCCCCGCCTTCATTCTCGCCGCCGGCACTGTCCACACCGCGCCGGGTAGGTCGATCTCTCGCCAAGTCGCCCCCCTCACCTCACCCGACCTTGCCGCAGTCAGGATCGTGAATTCCAGGGCAAGCGCGGATGTCGCTGGTCGCGCACGCAGCTCCTTTATGAAGGCCGGCACATCAGCAAAGGGAAGAGCTGCGTGATGACCGCGTGCCAGGCGGGCGCGCTTTGGCAGCAGTTGGTCGAGATGCCCCTTCCATCGGGCCGGATTTTCCCCGGATCGATACCCTTTGGCCTTGGCGGCATCGAGCACCCACTCGATCCGGGACCTGACCCGCGTCGCGGTTTCGGATTTCGATGTCCAGATGGGTTTCAAGGCACTCACGACCTTGCTGGTGTCAATCTGGTCAACCGGAAGTGGCCGCAGGCTGGCAGCGTATTGCTCCAGCGTGTTCTGCACCTGCTGCCCGTGTTTGGCATTGCGCCATTGGCTTTTGACCGAGGTCACAAGCTCGTCGGCGAATTCCCCAAACGTCGGTATGGCTCGTGCGGCCCGCTTCTCCGCCAAGGGGTTTGCGCCCTCCGAAATCCTGAGCCGGGCCTCGGCTGCACGTTCGCGGGCCCGGCTGAGCGGAACGATCGATGCCGAACCCAGCCCCATGTCCGAGAGCTTCCCCTTCCAGCGAAAGCGGAAGACCCACTTGCGACTGCCGGTCCGCGACACGACAAGATAAAGCCCGCCCCCGTCGGCATAGCGCCCGGCGACCGAGGTCGTGATCGCCGCCCGAGGCGGCAGGCGGTGCAGCTGTCGAGCCATTCTAGTCCCTACTCCAGTCCCAACTATGGGTGGCGAAATGTGGAGACCGACGGAGATCGTGGTGGATCAAACAGTCAGTTAAGTTGTTAAAAATCCGTATGTTTATATACATCTCGGGACGCCCCGGGAGGGGAGTGGGGCGGTCACCCTGTCCGCCAACGCACCGAGTTGCGAAACAAACTGTCTCCCCCGACCATCGTCAGTAGGCATGACCTCTTGAAAACCGTTGAATTTCGGTTGCTTCTGAGCGGAATGGCTCTCCACTGCCGCTTCGCCACCCACAGGCCGTGAGTTGGAAAAACCGCCCGCCTACCGAGAGCGCCACGAACTCTATCACCTGTCCAACAGCCTAAAGTCCCAGAAAACGGGCATTTTCACCGACCGAACCCCTTTTTTCTAGGTTCGGTCGATATGATGTTCTCGCTGTCTGCGACGACCTACGCCACTGGCGTAGTTCGCATCGAAAATGGCAGGCGAGAATGAATTGAGTCGCCGCCTTCTGAGTGGCCCAATTTCTATCTTAGAATTGGCCACGAAGGAGGAATGGGATGTCAAGGAAGCACAAGCCGGAAGAGATCATCGGCAAGCTGCGTGAAGCGGAGATTGTGCTGGCGCAGGGCGGAACGGTGGCGGATGCGTGTCGCCGGATCGGCGTCACCGAGCAGAGCTAATACCGCTGGCGTAAGGATTATGGCGGCCTGAATATGGATCAGGCCCGCCGCATGAAAGACCTCGAGAAGGAAAATGCCCGTTTGCGCCGAGCGGTATCTGACCAGACGCTGGACAAGCTGATGCTGGTCCCGGTCAGAATGATGATGCGGCGAATATCGCTCATGTCCGCAGTCCACCCGTAAGCCCGACGATCACGCGGCCGATCATGTCATCATCCAGATCGATCTGACCATCGAGTGACAGCGTGGCGAGGCCATGAACAAGCCCCCAGCAACGTAGCGCCGTGGCGCGCTTGTCATCCTCCGACGATCCGGGCGGGGCGACATCCTCGACTGTCCGGCGCAGGTTGGCCATGGCAGGGTGGGCTTGGTCGATCGGTAGGTGAAGTTGATCCCCTCGTGGTGCCGCCTTCCACATCAGCCTGAACAACTCCGGATTGATGATGGCAAAACGCACATAGGCAGCACCGCTTGCGGAAAATGCTGCCAGCGCACCTTGCCCCGATGCGGCGCGCGAGGCTGCCTGCTGTGCTGCCGCCAGCTGATCAAAACCGGTCAGCGCGAGAGCGACCAGCAATGCATCCCTGTCCGGGAAGTGTCGGTACACGGCGGTCGCACTTACCCCCACTTCCCGCGCCAGCGCCCGCAGCGACAGTGCGTCGGCGCTGTGCACTGACAGCGCATGCATACCAGCTTCGAGCAGCGCGCTGCGCAAATCGCCGTGGTGATAGGCATCACGGCCAAGCGCTGGCGCTATGTTGACACTGTTATCATCCCCTGTCATGTTGACGACGTTAACATCATTTGCGCGGGTCGCAAGCGGAGGGTGGCGAATTATGGGCGAAGCAGCCGCGGTTGCGCCGGAAGCAATGTTCGGATGGGCTGGACAAGCAGCCATGATCGGCTGGGGCATCCTGATTTTTCTGCCGAGACGCTGGCCACAGCTCTTGTTTATTCCGCGTTATATGATCCCTTTCGGACTCAGCCTGCTTTATGCCGGACTTGCATTTACGCACTTCTTTACAATCGAAGGGGGAGGCTACGAATCGCTAGATCAGGTCAGACTTTTGCTCTCAAAAGAAGAGATGTTGTTGGCTGGCTGGGTACATTACCTAGCGTTTGATCTCTTTATTGGCGGTTGGATCGCGGTTGAAGCGGATAAAGTTGGCCTAAGTAGAGTGCTCCAGGCGCCAATCCTGGTCGCGACTTTCATGTTCGGACCGGTGGGACTGGCATTGTTCTTGGCAATGCGTGCAGGCCAGTTTCGTAAGCGGGAGGCAGGCATATGAGCGATATAAACATAGCTTATCGAAAGCCCCTTATGCCTCAGTTGGATGACGACCAAGTCACCCGCCTGCTGCTTGTTTCCTGCTTGTTCATGCTTGCGAATTTTGTCGTGTTTGCTCCTGCGTGGTTCCTTGATCCGCGCGTTTTAGACGGCGCCTCCGTTTGGACCAAGCCACAAAAGTTCACCGTTTCACTTGCACTGCATTTCGCGACACTTGCAGTCCTTGCACAGCAATTGCCACGGGAGGTCCGAAGCGGCTCAGTGTTGATCGGTTTTTCCTATGCTGCCGCAGTCTCACTGGTTTTCGAATGGGGTTACGTCAGCTTGCAAGCCGCACGCGCAAGGCGATCACATTACAATTATGATAGCCAGTTCGAAGCGTTAATGTTTGCATTGATGGGGCTAGGCGCGTTCTTGCTGATAGCAGTTGCTATGGCGCTTGCGGTGCAGATTTATCGCAAGGGCGACAAGTCGATGGCCGGTCTGCGTTGGGGCTCGATATTGGGACTGACGCTTGGTTTCATCTCGACGTTGATCTTCGCCGGCTACATGTCGTCGTATGGGCGCTATGTGGGTGGCGACCTGGACCATGTCGGGATGGTGGTTCCGTTTTTTGGCTGGTCTCGCGAGATCGGAGATTTACGTCCAGCTCACTTTGTTTCACTCCACTTGATGCAAACGCTGCCGCTTGCTGGATATATCGCTGACCTTAAAAGATGGCCGGGCGTGAAGCTGGTCGTTGGCGTTGCTATTGTTCAGTTGATGTTCGCAACCTTCCTCTTTGTTCAAGCACTATCAGGCAAACCATTTTGGCCTGTCTAGATGTTTGATCCCAGCATTTGATGGTGCCCCTGTTAAGCAGCGTTGGTCCTAAAGGGCCTGAAAAATTAGACGTTTAATATCAATAAGATAATAGAAAGAGAGTTGGTTGGGGGTCGCTCTCGCACCGCCACGCATTTCCTCGATCGCCAGCCGGCTCCCTTCGCCGGAGATAGAGCCCCAGCAATGCCGGAACCTCTGCCGGGCCCCGGGGTCGGATAGGCAGCCAGCAGGCTGCCAGATCACTGCCCGGCGAGTTCAGAAGTCCCCTGGCCAACCGGCAGCGCCGCCATACCCCCTCAGTGGCCGCCCGGCGTTCCCCCGGCGGCGGCATTGCGGACCTTGGCGCGCGAGGCGGCGAAGGCGAATCCTGCCAGCAGCAGATAGCCGGCCAGGGGCACATAGAAGACCGGGTTCAGCGTGGCGGCCTGGTCGGCGATATGGCCGGC
>JAIESL010000042.1 GCA_019746095.1 Caulobacteraceae bacterium | reverse complement strand
CGGCGGTTCTGGCCGTCGTGGCCCTCGGGGTCGTGATAGCCCTGATGACCTTCGTCGTGCCGCGGGTGGTGGATCAGTTCGACAGTCTGAACCAGACCCTGCCGCTGCTGACGCGGATGGTGATCGGCCTGTCCGATGCGCTGCGCGACTGGGGCTGGCTGGCGGCCCTTGTGCTGGCGGCGGCGGGAGTCGCGGGGGCAGTGGCCCTGCGCAATCCGGCGATCCGGCTGCGCGTCGATACCGCCCTGCTGCAGCTGCCCCTGGTCGGGCGCCTGACCCGTGACCTGCACGGAGCCCGGATGGCCCGCACCCTGTCGACCATGATCGCCGCGGGCCTGCCCGTGCTGGAAGGTCTGACAATCACGGCGCGGACAGTGTCCAACCGGCGGCTGCGGCTGGCGACGGAAACCATGGCGGATGCCGTGCGCGAGGGCGGGGGGCTGTCGGCCGCCATGCGCCGGGCCGACGTCTTCCCGCCGATCCTGGTGACCATGACGGCCTCGGGCGAGGCCGGGGGGCGGCTCGAGCCGATGCTGGAGCGCGCCGCCGACTATCTGGAACGTGAGTTCTCGACCTTCACCGCGGTGATGCTGAGCCTGATCGAGCCGGCCATCATCGTGGTCATGGGCGGGGTGGTGGCGGTGATCATCCTGTCCATCCTGCTGCCCATCCTGCAGATCAACACCCTGGCCATGGGCTGAGGAGACGATGATGAAAAACGCTCTGGTTCGAATCCTTCGCCATGCGGCGACCGCCGGCCTGAAAGGCAGGCCGCGTCGGGTCGACAGGGCGCAGCCCTGTGGCCGCGTCCTTGGGAGGGAGGGCTTTACGCTCGTCGAGCTGATGGTGGTGATCGTCATCATCGGCCTGCTGGCCACGGTGGTCGCCATCAACGTCCTGCCCAGCCAGGACCGGGCCATGACCACCAAGGCCAGGGCCGATATCGCCACCCTGGAACAGGCGATCGAGACCTACCGCCTCGACAATCTGGACTTCCCCGCTGATCTGCAGGCCCTCGTGGCCGCACCGGCGGGCCTGTCCAACCCCGAGCGCTACCGCCCGGGCGGCTATATCCGCCGCCTGCCCGAGGACCCGTGGGGCCATCCCTACCAGTACCGTCGCCAGAGCGCCCACAACGGTCAGTTCGACGTCTACTCCCTCGGTGCCGACCGCAAGGAAGGGGGCGAAGGCAATGACGCCGACCTCGGCAACTGGGACACATGACCCTGGGCGCTGACGCTCGCGACGCGGTCGCTCGCCGCGTGCGGCCTGCGCCAGGCGCCGGGCCGCGTGGGGTCGACCGGGCGGAGCCTTGTGACCGCAGCGCAATCAGACGGGGCTTCACCCTGGTGGAGCTGCTGATGGTGGTCGCCATCATCAGCCTGGCCGCCGGGGCCATCGTGCTGTCCGTGCCGGACCCTCGACCCTCGGTGGCCGAGGATGCCGAACGGTTCGCCGCCCGGCTCAGCCGCGCCCGCGAGGAATCCATCCTGTCCAACCGCCCGGTCGCGGTCGAGGCCACGGCCACGGGCTATGGCTTCTCCGTCTTCGACGGTGCCGCCTGGTCGCCGCTGGTCGAGGGGCCGTTCGGGCCCGAGACCTGGACCGCAGGCACGACCGTCCAGCCGTCCGATGCGCCCGTCCGCGCCGTGTTCGACCCCACCGGCGTGGCCGAGCCCATGTCCGTGACCCTGTCCCGCGAACACAACAGCCGCACCATCACCATCGACGGCGCCGGCGAGGTGTCCCTCGATGGCTGAGCGGCGGGGCTTTACCCTGATCGAACTGCTGGTGGCCCTGGCTGTGTTCAGCCTCGCCGCCCTCGCCCTGCTCAATCTGTCGGGTGAGAACACCCGTTCGGCCGCCCGGGTGGAGACTCGCACCCTCGGGGGTATCGTCGCCGAAAACCTCGCCGTGGAAGCTGTCACCCTGCCGGCGATCGGGGAGGGGACCGCGACGGGCGAGGTCGAACTGGCCGGACGTCGCTGGCGCTGGAGCCGTGAGGTCAGCGCCACGGAGGTGCCGGACCTGCTGCGGATCGAGATCCGCGTCAGCGACGCCGAGGGCCAGGCCGCCGCCCGCACCCTGTTCCGGTCGCGTGCGCCATGACCGGACGCAAGGGCTTCACCCTGGTCGAGGTCATGATCTCCCTGCTGATCTTCGCCGTGCTCGCGGGGGCCGGGGCCGCCGTGCTGGGCGTGACGATCGACAACCGCTTCGCCGTCCAGGCCGCCGGCGAACGGGTCGGCGACCTGCAGCGGATGCGGGGCCTGCTGCGCGCCGATCTCGGCCAGGCCACCGCGCGCCGGTCGCGCGGTCCGACGGGGCGGCCGACTCCCCAGCCCCTCGCGGGTGCCGCCGCGCCCGGCGAGCCGTTGCTGGTGCTGAACCGGGCCGGCTGGAGCAATCCGGGCGAACAGACCCGCCCGTCCCTGCAGAGGGTGGAGTACCGGCTGGTCGAGGACCGGCTGGAACGCCGCGTCTCCGCCCATCTGGACGGCTCGCGGCCCGGCCCGCCGCAGGTGTTGTACCGGGGGGTCAAGGACGTCACCGTCCTGTTCGTCCGCGACGGCGAGGCGGCGCCGGCCTTCATCTCCAGCATCGACCGGCCGCTGCCCGATGCGGTCCGCATCGCCATGACCCTCGACGGCTATGGCCGGGTCGAACAGTCCTTCCTCGTCGGGAGCGGCCGATGAGGCGGTCCCGGCGCGAGCGCGAGGGCATGGCCCTGCTGACGGTGCTGCTGCTGGTGGCCGTCATGTCGGCCGTCGCCGTCACCATCCTCGACGATGTGCGCTTCTCGGTGCGCCGCGCGACCAATGTCGAGACCCAGAGCCAGGCCCAGTGGTATGCGGCCGGGGCCGAAACCCTGGCCCGCAACCAGATCGCCCGCCTGCTCGCCGACGGCCCGGCCCGCACCCCACTCGAGCCCGCCTGGAACGGCAGGGCCTCCAGCTTCCCGATCGACGGCGGGACCTTGACCGCCACGGTCAGCGACGGCCAGGCCTGTTTCAACCTCAACAGCCTGGTGCTCGGCGTGGGCGAGGACCTGATCGCGCGGCCGCTGGGTGCAGCGCAGTTCCGGGCCCTGGGCCGCGCCGTCGGAGCCCCCGACAGCCGCATGCAGGCCATGGCCGACGCCCTGACGGACTGGCTCGATGCCGATGCGGCCCCGTCGCCGCTCGGGGCCGAGGACGGAGCCTATGCCGGCCTGGCCAGACCCTACCGGACCGGCGGGGTCATGCTGGCCGAGGTCAGCGAGCTTCGCGCGGTCAAGGGCGTCGACGCCGGGACCTATCGCCGCCTGCGGCCCTGGGTCTGTGCCCTGCCGACCTCGCGCCTGTCGCCCCTGAACGTGAATACCCTGACGCCGGAACAGGCCCCGCTGCTGACCATGCTGACCAATGGGGCGCTGGCCCCGGACCGGGCGCGGGCGGTGATCGCCGCCCGGCCGCGCGGCGGCTGGGCCGACCCGGCGGCCTTCTGGGCCCAACCGGCGCTCGCGGCCCTTCCGGTCGATCCCGAAGCCCGCGAGCAGATCACGGTCAAGACCCGCTATTTCGACCTGCGGGTCGATGTTGAACTGGGCGGCACCCGCGCCGTCCGCACCGCCCTTCTCGAAGCCGGAGCCGACGGCCGTGTCCGCACCGTGATCCAGCGCTGGACCCCTGAAGAATGAAACCGATCCGACTGATCCTGATCCCGAGCCTCGGCAGCGAACCGGCCCCCTGTCTTGTGATCGCCGACGGGGTGGTGCGCGAACGCGGCCTGCTGAACCTGCACCCGGACGAGCGTCCGGAGCCCATGCGCACCATCGCCGTGGCCCCCGGGGCGGATGTGACCATCCGCTGGCTGGACCTGGCCGCCGGTGGGGCGGCCCAGCAGCGCGCGGCCGCCCAGTGGATGCTCAAGGATGCCCTGGCGGTTCCGGCCGACCGGCTGGCCACCGTCCTCGGCCCGATCCCGGCAGCCGGGGAGCCCCGGCTGGTGGCCCTGGTCGGCCTGCCCCTGCTCCAGGCCTGGGTCGACTATCTCGAGGCCCTCGGCGTGCGCGCCGACGCCATCGTACCCGATGTCCTGACCGTTCCCGAGCCCGCAGAAGACGACCGGCTGAACGCCGTCACCTTCGGTCCCTCCACGGCCCTGCGCGGTCGTCGTTTCGCCGCCAGCGTCCAGCCCGATCTGGTCGAACTGGTTGCCGGGGCGCGCCCCATCCATGCGATCCAGGATACGGACGCCGTCGAACGGTCGCTGGTGGCGGCGGCCGTCAGCCCGCCGATCAACCTTCTGACGGGCCAGGAGCGCGCCCATGGCAGCCCCCGCCAGGTCTGGACCCGGGCCGCTGCCATGGCGGGACTGCTGCTGGTGTCACCGCTGGTTCTCATCGCCGCCGCCGCGGCCCGCGATGAGGCTTCCGCGCGCGCTGACACCGACCGGGCCCGCGCGGAGATTGCGCGCGTTGCGCCCGATCTGGCCGCTGCCCCCGATCCGGTCGAGGCCCTGCGGCAGCGGGTCCGGGCCGCGCCCCCGCCCGGCGGAGTCGCCGGAGCCACCGCCGCCCTGTTCGCCGCTGTCGAAGGGGGCGAGGGGGCCGAACTGGACCTGCTGATCGTCGATCCGGTCAACGGCATGAAGGCCAGCATCACCCATAGCGACTACGGCGACACCCGGCGGATCGCCGAGGCCATGCGGGCCAACGGCCTGGAAGTGACCGAGACCGGTACACTCGACGACCGGGGCCGGATCGTCAGTGACATCACGATCGGGGGCGGACGATGAACCGGTTGTTGGGCCATGCCGAGGCCTGGTGGAGCGGGCGAACCCTGCGCGAGCGCCGCATGTTGATGGTCATGATGGTGCTGCTCCTGGCCACCATCCTGTCCCTGGGCGTGGTGCGTCCGCTTCTCGACTGGCGGGCGTCCGCGGCGGACCGCGCCCGGGCGGCGGCCGCTACCCTGGCCGAGGTGCGCGGCACTGTCGCCTCGTTCGGCCCGGCGCGAACCACAGTCCCGCCCCCGGCGGAGGGTCTGGAGCCTCTGGTCCGGCGCACCGCTGACACCGCCGGCGTCCAGATCGTCACCACCATGAGCCCCTCGGGCCAGCTGGGCTTCCAGCTGTCACGCGTCGCCTCGGGGCCCCTGTTTTCATGGCTGTCGGCGCTGGAGACCGATCACCGTCTGACCATCTGCAGCCTGGGCGTGACCGAGAATGCCGATGCGACCCTGAACGTCGAAGGCTCTGTGTCCAGCGGCGTCTGCGGGGCCTGATCCGAGCCTGCAAAACGTCCGTGGGCGGGTGAAGTGTCAACTGTTTGACGCCGGACTGTCGCATAAGCTTTACAAACGGCCATAAGCACGCATTATTCCTCCGGGCCCTGACTGTTTCAGGCATGGAGAGAGACCGGCATGCGCACTTTTACCCCCTTCATCGGCGTGGTCGCTCTGGCGGCTGCGGCCGTTCTTCCGGCGGGAATCGCCAGCGCCGACGGCGTTGGACAGGGGTCGGACCGGGTCAACGCCCGCCCGGTGCTGATCTGTGCCACGGACGCGGCAACGCGTCGGGCCTTCACCCGTGAACATGGTGCCGCCCCGATTTTCGTGACCGCGCGTGAAGCGCTTTCGGTGCGGGCCTCGGATCCGGCCTGGAGCGCGCCGCGCTGCATGACCGCCCGCGAACACGCCCGCTTCCGCGACGCGGCCACGACCTTCGCGGCCGTCCGCTAGGGACGAATTCCCGGCGCCTACAGCCCCAGCGGGCCGAAGGTCCAGGTCAGCCAGATGCCGACGGCCAGACAAGGGCCGAAGGCCAGGCGGTCGCTGCCGGAAACCCTGCCGCCGACCAGCCATCGCGCAGCCACGAAGCTGAGCCCCGCCGCCGAGGCCCACAGCAGGACACTCGGCAGGCCGATCCAGCCGACCCAGGCTCCGCCCGCGGCCAGCAGGATGGGATCCCCGTCGCCCAGTCCCTCGCGACCCCGCAGTCGACGGTAGGCGAGGGCCAGCAGCCACAGGCCGGCGAAGCCGACGACGGCGCCGATCACCGCCTCCGGCAGTGTCGTGTGGTCCACCATCAGGGTCGCTGCGAGACCGGTCACCAGCAGGGGCAGGGTCAAACGGTCCGGCAGGCGGAAATGTTCTGCGTCGATGACGGCGATCAGCAGAAGTTGCCAGCCGAGCAGGGCGGTCACGACGGCGGCCGGCACCGTCGTCTGGCCAAGGGCCGCCCAGACGCCCAGGGCGGCGGCGGCCAGTTCGATCAGGGGATAGCGGCGCGGAATCCCGGCCCCGCAGCCGGCGCATCGGCCCCGGCTGATCAGAAAGCTCGCCACCGGGATCAACCGCCAGGGGGCCAGGGGCACACCACAGCCGTCACAGCGCGAGCGTCCGGCCACGACGCCGTCTCCGCGCGGCAGGCGCAGGCTGACCAGGCCAAGGAAGCTGCCGACGATCAGGCCGGTACCGCCCAGCAGCAGGGCGAGGATTGCTGGCGTCACCGTCCGGCCTCTCGAACACGGCACCGCGTCCCGGCGGTCCTTCGTCCGGGCCCGTTTAGCCCGGTCCGGGCGACAGGGCTACGATGGTCACGCAGCTGCTCCCATCCCCGCCGCTCCATGCCTTTGCGGAACAGGGATACATGTGGCCCGTTCGGGAGTATGGTGCCGGGTGTGACGACAGACGCTGGATTGGGTCATGATTTCTCTGCTGCTTGCGCTCAGCCTCGCCCAGACGCCTGACGCGGTCCCGGCCCAGTCCGGGCCGCAGGAAGTGCGGGCGCCGCTGCAGTCCTGCGAGATGACGCCATCAGGCTGGCTCTGCAGCTATCAGATGCCGGCGGTGATCCTGCGCGGGGTTCCGCCCGGAACCGTCGTCCTGACCGAGCCGTCGGCCGGTTCCGCCTCGGGCGCTCCGACCGTGCCGACCCTGGTGCCGCCGGTCGAGATCAACTCGGCGGAGGCGGACCGCCAGGCCCGGCTGATCGCACGCTGCGCCGACGCCTCCTGGATGTCGCTCTGCCTGCCGGGTGACCGGCGCGAAGCCCGGATCCTGCGCGACGCCGCCAACGCCCGGGCGGCCCTGCGCGGCGAGGTCACCCGTCTGCTGAGCGAGGACAAATGTGATGAGGCCGTGCGGGCCGCCCTGGCCGGGGCCGACATTACCCTCGCCTGGGAGGTGCGGACCTTCTGCGCGGCCAGCCCCGCCATGACGGGTCCCGCCACCGCCGGGGCCGCAACCGTTCCCAACTGACGGGACAGGCCGGCCACCTATTCCGCAAACCGGGGCCGGACAGGCAAAAGGCCCGACGCCTTGCGGCGCGGGCCTTTTTTCAGTCTGGAGGCTTGTCCCGACCGGACGGGGTCCGGTCGGTCCAGAACCCTTGGGCCAGCCTTAGCCGCGCTCGCCGTCGCGACCGTAGCTGGAGGAGACCGGCTCGCATTCGCGACCGTCTTCACAGCCCGAGAAGTGGATTTCCGGCGGCTCGACGGTGACGTCGGACGGGCGGACATGCACTTCAGGCGCGTGCAGATAGATCTGCGGGGCCTGGATGCGGATCGGGGGAGCCTCGACGTAGATCGGCGGGCCCTGGATATCGATCCGGCCCGAGGCGATGGTGATCGGACGGCCGCGGACGCGGATGCCCGGTCCCCCGGCGCGAACGACGTGCCAGGGCGAGCTCGGGTTGTAGAAGTCGACTTCGTAGTCGCAGACGCAGACCCCGTAGGAGTCGCGCGGGCCGCCGTCGCGGCAAGGCGGCGGGGGCGATGAGTATCGGTCCTGGGCGATGGTGGTGCCGGCGCTTCCGGCCGTGGCCAGCAAGGCGCTCACGGCGGCTATGACGATGTGTTTCACTTTAGCTCCCCAAATCCTGTCGTAGACTGGGTTTCCGGACAACCCCATGTCCATCCACCGGTGTATCATCGTTATGGTAACCTTAACCGCTTGGCAAGGCGACGGTTCCGCAGGAATGACCGGAACCGGGTCGCAGGCTCGATGCTTGCGCCGGTCGGGCGAGTTATTCGCTTTTCAGGCGAAAAATCAGCTCCTTGCTCCGAATATTTCGCGCGGCAGTGTGGTCCGGGTCACAGAATGTCGCGCCAACTTGACCCCGCGTGACCTTGGCAGACCCACGGGCGCGGGCTAGGTCGATGGCTCAGTCCGATCCTCGGCCGATAACCGGCTGAGCGGCACTCGCGCATCACGGAGAAGCATGCATGGCCGACCTGGCTCAAGTCACCGAACACATCCGCGGCGCCGTTGGCGACAACTGCGGTCTGGGCAAGACCGTCAAGCTCGACCTGGGCGATGCCGGCAAGATCTTCATCGACGGGGCCTCGGTGCCGAACTCCGTCACCAATGAGGACAAGCCCGCCGACGCCACGGTGTCGATGAACTGGGATGACTTCATGGCCCTGTCGAACGGCCAGCTGGACCCGATGATGGCCTTCATGCAGGGCAAGCTGAAGATCGCCGGCGACATGATGATCGCCCAGAAGCTGGCCCCGCTGCTGAAGCGCTGATGTGATCTGACGTTAGGTATTCCACGGCGCGGTCCTGCAGAGGGATCGCGCCGTTTTCTTTTTCGGGAGCACGACCATGGAATTTCGTCACAGCGACAGGGCCCTGCACTGGCAGGAGCGCGTGCAGCGTTTCCTCGACGACCAAGTCCTGCCGCGCGAGGAAGAGTACCGCGCCCAGGTCCGCGAGGATCACACCCGACAGCCGCCGGCGATGGAAGAGATGAAGGCCCAGGCCCGCGCGGCCGGCCTGTGGAACATGTTTCTTCCCGGCGAACACGGTGCGGGCCTGACCAACCTCGAATACGCCCCCTTGGCCGAGTTGATGGGGCGACACCTTTGGTCGGCCGAGGTGTTCAACTGCAACGCCCCGGACACCGGCAATATGGAGGTGCTCCATATGTACGGGAACGCCGAGCAACAGGCGAAGTGGCTCAAGCCCCTGATGGCCGGAGAAATCCGCTCCGCCTTCCTGATGACCGAGCCCGAGGTGGCCTCGTCTGACGCCACCAACATCCAGACCCGCATCGTGCGCGACGGCGATCACTATGTGATCAACGGCCGCAAATGGTGGTCGACGAATATGGGTCACCCGAATGTCGCGGTGACCATCGTCATGGGCAAGACCGACCCCGCCGCCGCCACCCATGCCCAGCAGTCCCAGATCATCGTTCCGACCAACACCCCCGGTTTCCGGATCGAGCGGATGCTGTCGGTGTTCGGCTATGACGAGCGGCCGATCGGCCATGCCGAGGTGGTGCTGGAGAATGTCCGCGTACCGGTCGAGAACCTCATCGCCGGCGAGGGCCGCGGATTCGAGATCGCCCAGGGCCGCCTCGGGCCCGGCCGGATCCACCACTGTATGCGCACTATCGGTGTGGCCGAGCGGGCGCTGGAACTGATGACAAAGCGGTTGCTGTCGCGGACGGCCTTCAAGAAAACCCTCGCCGAGCATTCGGTCTGGGAGCAGCGCATCGGCGAGGCCCGCACCAATATCGAGATGTGCCGCTTGCTGGTGCTGAAGGCCGCCTGGCTGATGGACGAGGCCGGCGCCAAGAACGCCAAGTCCGAGATCGCCCAGATCAAGGTCGCCGCCCCGCGCATGGCGCTTCAGATCCTCGACGATGCCATCCAGGCCTTCGGTGCCGCCGGAGTTTCGGCTGACACGCCGCTGGCCGAGATGTACGGCATGGTCCGCACCCTCCGCATCGCCGACGGCCCCGATGAGGTCCACAACCGCACGGTGGCCCGTCTGGAATATGCCAAACACGGCGGCCGCGGCGGCTAGGCCTCCTCGTCTCCTCCCTGTCGGCAAAACCGACGGGGAGGGGGGCCGCCCTGAGTTGCCCCGCCGGTCTGGCCATGCAAGCTTCGCCGCCGTCTTTGGGGAGTACCACCATGCTGAATCGTCTGGCCGCCGCCGCCGCCCTCGCGCTTGTTCTCGCGACGCCTGCCTTCGCCGACACCCTGGTCGTCACCGCGGCGCGCATGGTGGATGTCGAGCGCGGCCGCTATGTCGACAATCCGGTGGTCGTGGTCACCGACGGCCGGATCACCTCGGTCGGGACCGCCGCGCCCGCGAACCTGCCGGCCGATGCGCGCCGCCTTGACCTGCCCGGCCTGACCCTGCTGCCCGGCCTGATCGACATGCATGTCCACCTGGCCTCGACTCCCTATGTCTCGGGCTGGAACGAGCTGGACTACGCCGACGGCTTCGGCGCGGTGCTTCAGGTCCCCCACGCCCGGGCCAATCTGATGGCCGGTTTCACCACCGTTCGGAACCTCGGCGGCCCGGCCTTCGCCGATGTGGCCCTGCGCCAGGCCATCGACGGCGGCTTCGTCGAAGGACCGCGGGTCATTTCCTCCGGAGCCTCCTTCGGGGCCACCGGCGGCCACTGCGACGTCACCGGCATGCCGTACTCCATGGCCCAGGCCAATCCGTTCAACACCGACGGCGTCGAGAACGCCCGCCATGCCGTGCGCGAGGTGCGCAAATACGGGGCCCAGGTGATCAAGGTCTGCGCCACCGGCGGCGTCTTCTCGCGCAACACCGAACCCGGCCAGCAGCAGATGACCCTGGCCGAGCTGACCGCCGTCGCCGATGAGGCCCATATGTGGGGCCTCAAGGTCGCCGCCCACGCCCACGGGGCCTCGGGCATCCGTGACGCCATCCGCGCCGGCATCGACACGATCGAACATGCCTCGATGATCGACGCCGAGGGCATCCGCCTGGCCGTCCAGCACGGGACCTGGCTGTCTATGGACATCTACAATACCGACTTCACCCAGGCGACGGGCACGGAGTTCGGGGTCACCGAGGACAATCTGCGCAAGGACCGCGAGACCGCCCAGGTCCAGCGCGACGGCTTCCGCGCCGCCCACCGCGCCGGGGCCCGGATGGTCTTCGGCAGCGACGCCGCCATCTATCCGCACGGCCAGAACGCCCGGCAGTTCGCCATCATGGTCGAATATGGCATGACCCCGGCCGAGGCGATCCGCACTGCCACCTGGAACGCCGCCCAGGCGCTCGGCCGGGAAGGCGATGTCGGGGCCATTGTGCCCGGCCGCTACGGCGACCTGATCGCGGTGTCCGGTGACCCGCTCGCCGATGTACGGATGCTGGAGACGGTGCCCGTGGTCATCAAGGGCGGCGACGTGGTGCGCGACGCGCGCTGAGCCGCCTCAGCCGATATAGACGCGCGGCACCCGCGCATTGATCGCGCTGATCAGTTCATAGCCGATGGTGCCGGCCGCAGCGCCGGCATCGTCCAGCATCCGGTTGGCGCCGAACAGCTCCACCGGGTCGCCGACCGCGACATCGAGGCCGGTTACATCCACCGCACAGGCGTCCATCGACACCCGCCCGACGATCGGCCGCAGTTCGCCCGCCACGAACACCAGCCCCTTCGGGCTGTAGCTCCGCAGCACACCGTCGGCGTATCCCGCCGCACAGGTCGCAATCCGGGTCGCTCTGCCCGCCACGAAGCCGCGTGAGTAGCCGACGCTCTCGCCCGCCGGGACCTCGCGCACCTGCAGCACCTCGGCCGTCAGCGTGGCCACAGGCCGGATCCGCGGATCCGGCCGCCCCTCGGGCCCGCCGCCGTACAGGCAGATGCCGGGCTGGGTCGCATCGAAGGCATAGTCGGCCCCGAGGAAGACGCCGCCGGAATTGGCGAATGAGCGCACCGTCCCCGGATAACGCGCCGCCGCCGCTGCAAAGGCATCCCGCTGCCGGGCGTTCATCGGCTCGGTCGGGTCGTCGGCACAGGCCAGGTGGCTCAGCACCAGCGCCAGCCCCTCGAACGGCGCCGGCGCAGCCTCGGGACGGAAGCCGAGCCGGTTCATGCCTGTGTCGATCTGGATGCCGCAGGCCCCGCCGCCCGCGGCCTGCCATTCGGCCAGCTGGGCATCGGCGTTGAGCACAGGCCGCAGGTCCGCCGCCCTCAGCCGCGCCGCCCGTCCGGTCAGGCAGCCGTCCAGCACATAGATGGCCGGCTCAGCCCCCAGGGCCGCCCGCAGACGCTCGCCCTCGCCGGCCCGGGCGACAAAGAAGGTCCGCGCCCCCTCGGCCATCAGCCGTCCCGCACAGGCGGCGGCCCCGAGGCCATAGCTGTCGGCCTTGACCACCGGATGCACGGGAACGCCGCCGACGGCCTCCAGCGTGCGGAAATTCGCCGCGAGGGCGTTCAGGTCGATGGTCAGCTTGGCCGGTGCGGGCATCCCACCATCTATGGCGACCCGCTTGTGCGATGCAACACGTGCCGCCTACAGACGGTCGAAAGCCTCGCCGTCGGCGTCGAAAAGATGCGCCTGATCGGCCGGGACCTTCAGGTCCAGCGTCTCGCCCGCGGACGGCCGCACATCACCGGGCAGCAGGACGGTCACCGGTTCCTCGCCCGCCGTCAGATAGGCGTAGGTGGCGTGGCCGAGGGTTTCGACGAAGATGACCTTCGCCGACACGGCGTCGCCCTTGCCCGCGGTCGTCAGATGTTCTGGCCGGATGCCGAGGGTGACCTTGTCACCGGCGCTCGCGCGGCCCGCATCGACCGCCACCGTCAGCGTCTCGCCCGCCGCGGTGCGCACGGTCGCGCCCTTTGCGGTCGCGCTGACGATCTCGGCCGGCAGCAGGTTCATCTTCGGACTGCCGATGAACTCGGCGACGAACAGGTTGCGGGGCCGTTCGTACAGTTCCATCGGCTTGCCGACCTGTTCGATTCGCCCGGCGTTCAGCACCACGATCCGGTCGGCCAGGGTCATGGCCTCGACCTGGTCATGGGTGACATAGACCATGGTCGTCTTCAGCCGCGCGTGCAGGCTGGCGAACTCATAGCGCATCCGCACCCGCAGGGCGGCGTCGAGGTTGGACAGGGGCTCGTCGAACAGGAAGACCTGCGGCTCGCGCACAATGGCCCGGCCGATGGCGACGCGCTGGCGCTGGCCGCCGGACAGGGCCTTGGGCTTGCGCTGCAGCAGGTCGGTGATGTTCAGCGTCTCGGCCGCCCCGCGCACCCGCCGGTCGATCTCGGCCCTGTCCGCCTTGGCCAGCTTCAGGCCGAAGGCCATGTTCTCGTAGACGCTCATGTGCGGATAGAGGGCATAGGACTGGAACACCATGGCGATGCCCCGGTCGGACGGCGACAGGTCATTGACCGACCGCCCGCCGATGGCGATGTCGCCGCCGTCCGTCTCTTCCAGTCCCGCGATGGTGCGCAGCAGGGTGGACTTGCCACAGCCCGACGGCCCGACGAAGACCACGAACTCACCGTCGGCGATCTCCAGGTCGACGCCCTTCAGAACCTCGGTGGCCCCGAAGCGCTTGGTCACGCCGGTCAGCCGGACGTCCGCCATGTTTTCCTGCCCGCAGCTTCTTGTTTTGCGGTTACTGTAAACGGTTACAGGTCAGGCGCAAACCCGCATGGCGAGGCGTTCTATATCCAGAAGCCATAGACGCGCCGGTTCACAATTCCAGCCGCGCCTCCGAGAAGGAATAGCGCCATCAAGACGCCTCCCGCTATCGGATACAGATCCATATTCCGACGATGCACCGCCATCACTAGGGCCGACAGCATCGCGAGGCAGGACAGGGTGGTGAGTACCCGCGAAGCCAGCGGCCTGGGCCTGTGTTCGACGGGGGGCCCAGAAGGGGTCGCGCGATCCATCCGTTTCCCCAACCGCGCACCGATGACAGCGGCGAGGGCGATAACGGCGAGTGCGGGAATGGCCAGGATCCAAAACAAGCTGATCATTGTGAATCCCCTGCGCTGTCCCTAGCTGCGCGGTCCCTTGGACTTGTACGGCGCTCGCGGTGCCGCGGGCTTGCCGCGCGCGTCCTTGGCCGCCCACGGCCGGTCGCCGCCCTTGGGCTTGCCCTTCCACGGCCTGTCGCCGGCCGCGGCGGCAGGAGCGGTCTCGGCGTCGGAACGCGGCGCCCAGGGCGTCTTGCCTTCGGCGGCGGGCTTTTTCACCCAGGGCTTCTTGCCTTCCGGAGTCGGATCGTTCGGCGTGCGCTTGACCCAGGGTTTCTTGCCCTCGGCGGCCGGGGCAGGGGAGTCGTCCCGCTTGACCCACGGCTTCTTCTCACCCTGCGGCCGGTCCTCGCGGGCCTTCCAGGCGGGCTTGTCGCCGGTCTCCTCGCGCTTGACCCAGGGCTTCTTGCCTTCGGCTGCCGGACCCGCATCGTCGCGCTTCACCCACGGCTTCTTCTCGGCCGGAGCCGCATCGTCGCGCTTGACCCACGGCTTCTTCGCGCCTTCGGGGCGATCCTCGCGCGGCTTCCAGGCTGGCTTGTCGCCGCTGTCCTCGCGGGCCTTCCAGGGCTTCTTGTCGGGGCGATCGCCGCCGGCGGGCTTCTTGTCCCAGCGGCTGACAGGCTTCTCCGACGGACCCGGCTTGACGGCCGGATCGATCTTCACACCGTCCTCCAGGCCCAGGGCGATGGCGGCCTCGAACTTGGCCTGCATTTCCTGGGTGATCTCGAACTTGGTCTCGCGCTCGAAGATCTTGATCGAGCCGATGTCGCGCTTGGTCACATGACCCAGACGGCAGATGGTCGGCATCAGCCATTTCGGATCGGCATTCTTGTCGCGGCCGATATTGATCCGGTACCAGGTCATGTCGCCGCCGCGGGCGAAGTCCGTATAGGGGACGTCCGGCTGGCCCTTGTCATTCTTGCCGGTGGCCTGCTGGCGCTTCATCCGCTCGTCGTCATAGACGTCTTCCGGGGCCGGCAGCTTCTGCTGGTAGAGACGGATCAGGGCCGCCGCGACCTGTTCGGGCGTGGTCTTCTCCAGCAGCTGGCGGCCGAGCACCAGCATCTCCTCGTCCTCGACCGGCGCAGTCAGGACCGGGTCGGCCAGCATCCGCTTGCGGTCGTTCTCGAGGATCATCTCGGCCGAGGGCGGGCCCGACCATTCGGCGTTGATCGAGGCCGACTGCAGCATCAGCTCGACCTTGCGGCGGCGCGTATAGCTGACCAGCAGGACGGAGACGCCCTTCTTGCCGGCGCGGCCGGTGCGGCCCGAACGGTGCAGCAGCCCGGCCTTGTTGACCGGGATCTCGGCATGGATGACCAGCCCCAGATCGGGCAGGTCCAGCCCGCGGGCGGCCACATCGGTGGCGACACAGACGCGGGCATGGCCGTCGCGCAGGGCCTGAAGCGCTTCCGAACGCTGGCTCTGGGTCAGTTCGCCGGACAGGCCGACAACCGAGAAGCCGCGTTCCCGCAGGCTCGAGGTCAGATGTTTGACCCGTTCCCGGGTGTTGGCGAACACCAGGGCCCCGGGGGCCTCGAAATAGCGCAGCACGTTCACGACCGCGAGTTCGACCTCGTTCGGGGCGACGCGGATGGCCTTGTATTCGATGTCGGCGTGCGAGGCATTGCCTGCGACCGTGTCGATGCGCAGGGCGTTCTTCTGATAGGTCTTGGCCAGTTGCACGATGTCGCGCGCCAGGGTGGCCGAGAACATCAGGGTGCGGCGCTCGGCCGGGGCGGTCTCGAGGATGAAGGTCAGGTCCTCGTGGAAGCCCATGTCCAGCATCTCGTCGGCTTCATCGAGCACGACGGCCTGGAGGGTCGTCAGGTCCAGCGAACCGCGCTCGAGGTGGTCGCGCAGGCGGCCGGGCGTACCGACGACGATGTGGCAGCCGCGTTCCAGCGCCCGACGCTCGACCTTGGGGTCCATGCCGCCGACGCAGGAGACGATCCGGGCTCCCGTCTGGGCATAGAGCCATTGCAGTTCATTGGAGACCTGCAGCGCCAGTTCGCGGGTCGGGGCGATGACCAGGGCCACCGGCGCGCCGAACTCGGCGAATTTCTCGGCCTCGCCCAGCAGGGTGGGGGCCAGGGCCAGGCCGAAGGCGACGGTCTTGCCCGAACCGGTCTGGGCCGAAACCAGCAGATCGCGACCCTGTTCGGCCTCCAGCACGGCGGACTGTACCGGCGTGGGCTCGGCATAGCCGCGTTCGGAAAGGGCGCGGTCAAGCGCGGGATGACTGGCGGGGAAGGGCATGGGGCGGTCCAATAGCACGATTCAGCGCGCGGATAGTCGGCGCGGAAGGCGGCGGACCGGCAGCCTATGGTCGGGAAAAGCGGCAAAATGGTGAAGCCGGTCAAAATGTTCCGCTGAAGCCCGGACAGGCCCTCCGGCCCCGCCGCGCCCATGGAGCAGGCACCGCATCAAATGCGCCGGAGCATGGCCCGCCGCCTCGGCCCGTCCGGCAGCCGCACCGACTTTTTTTCCGCGAGATATCCGTTCGTTATCATTCCGGAAAACATCCCGGCTGCATGAAGACGCTCGCAGGGCGCGCCAGAAGGGTCGTTATGTCGGATCGCGCTGTTCGCAGTCTCGAGTTTCTGGAGAAGTCAGCCTCCACAGCGAGGGTGCTGAACCTGTTCCAGATCTACAAGGTCCACGGCCAGACGACGGCCTGGTCCGAGCAGCCGCTGTTTCAGACCCCGGGGCTGAACCAGGCCCTCCTGATCAAACACCGGCTGCGTCGCAACGAGACGGACCTGTTCCGGGGGCAGCGCCGGGTCGCCACCAAGATCGTGGTGCCGATCGACAACCGCGAGCTCAAGGCCGGCGGCCGCTACGTCTTCTTTGACCAGATCAACCACACCGCCATCCTCAAGGAGGTGTTCGGGATCACCGTGGATCATCCCGACTTCCGGACGCTCCGGCTCATCGACCAGCTGCCTTCGCTGGATCCCTTCCTGTTGCGCGAGCAGCTGAGCCGGGCCGGCATTGATCCGGCCCCCTGCTATTTCGCCATCAGTGAAGGCGACATGCAGAAGATGCTCAACTTCGTGCAGCACGAGATCGAGCCCCTGGTCCAGCTCAGCCTCGGCGGGACCAAGGCCTCGCCCGGTGCGATCAGCCGGATGGCCGCCAAGATCCTCTCCAATGCGCCCGGCGACCGTTTGGACGGCCTGGGCGAGGTCCTGCGCCTCAGTCCCGAGCAATATGAGGAGGGCATCTTCTGCTGGAAGGGCTTCCTCTATTTCAAATGGACCCTCGGAAGCATGGCCGAGGATATCGCCAGCGTGATGGACAAGGTCGCCAGCATCAAACCGGTCGGCCCCATGGACCGCGAGGCCCGGGAGTACCTGGCCCGCGGCCGCGAGGTGGTCCGAGACCAGATCAAGCTGGCCCGGAAGGAAACCCGTCAGACGATGAAGATCTATGACGAGGCCTACGCCGGCCTCACCCAGAACGGCGATGCTCTCATCTTCCGGGACTTCCTGCTCCGCGCACCCGGGCTGTTTGCCCGCCTCGGCGAACAGCTGGGCGCCATCCAGCACGTCATCAGCTTCTGGAATTTCCGCTTCCGCCCGAAATCACCGGCTCCCAGCGTCTCGGAGCTGATCGACATCTTCATGGATTTCGAAACCAGCCTGAAAGGCCGGTCTGAAGAGACCTGAGCCCCGGCCGCCGAACCGGCACGGCTGGACCATACCCGGAACCGTGGAGGCGACGGCGCTGATCGAGTTTGCAGGCCTCGGGTACAGAGCCGAGTTTGGGGGATTCCTGCCGGCGTCGCAGAGGCATGTTTCAGATAACGCTGGGATTAATTCGCATCTGGACAGGTCTGGTCGCTGAATGAAACACAAGGCCACCAGGCTGCAATTGTGGCCCAAGCCAGAGAGGCACCGATGTTTGGAATGATCCACAAGTCAGCGCGCGCCATGGTGCTCGAACAGTTCGGCCCGACCGCCTGGGATCAGATCCTTCACTCTGCCAAACTCGATGACGGCGACTTTGTCAGCGCCCAACCCTATCCCGATGAGACGACCTTCAGGCTGATTGGTGCGGCGGCGTCCACGGCGGGCCTTACGGTTGACCAGACGCTGCTGGCTTTCGGCCATCACTGGGTCAAGACCGCCGACCAGGGGCTCTATTCCAATGTCATGGCGATTCTCGGCGGGTCCCTGCTGGAAGCCCTGACAAACCTCGACCGGATGCACGCGAGCATCCAGATCGCCCTGCCGGACGCCCAGCTCCCGCAGTTCGTTGTCGTCTCACATGATGATCGGTCCATTCAGCTGGCCTATTACTCCAGGCGGGAGGGCCTCGAGAGCTTTGTCTCCGGGCTGCTTGAAGGCCTGCTGATGCGGTTCAACCAGCCCGGATCGGTCGTTTTTTCCGGGATGGACGGCGAGGCCAGGCTTTTCACCGTGACGTTTGATCCGCCGGCGGCAGAATAGCCATGGATGTGGTTCTGACCGGCGGGGAGTTCGAAAACTTCTTTCCCTGCTATCTGGTGACTGACGAGGCGTTTGCCATTCAGGGCGTCGGCCGATCGATCTCCAGATTCCTGCCCGACATGCGCCCCGGTGATCGACTGGATCGCTGGTTCGCATTTGACCGCCCCGTCGCACCCCCGGACCCGCACACCCTGGCGCGCGACCAGACTCCGGTGCAGATTCGGTCCGTCGATGGCCGACTTCACCTGTCGGGCTGTGTGGTCAAACAGTCGTTCGGTTTTGTGTTCTGCTTGAGCCACTCCCCGGGGCGTGCGGCGGCCTGGGGCGAACTCGGCCTGACGGTGAAGGACTTTTCCATAGCCGATCAGTCTTTGGCAGTCGGCACGGCCATCAGCCTGCAGAAGACCTTGATGGCCGAGCTGCAGGAAACGATCGAAAACCTCCGGCGTGCCCGGGACGAGGCGACGGCCGCCAGCCTGGCCAAGTCGACATTCCTGTCGGTCATGAGTCACGAGATCCGCACGCCGCTGAATGGTATCCTTGGCATGACCCAGGTCATGATCCGTGACACCTCGGACGAGCGGTTACTCTCCAGACTCGACATCGTGCAGCAGTCCGGTGAGGGCCTGCTCGCCATCCTCAATGACCTTCTGGACCTGTCCCGCATCGAAGCGGGAAAGATCGAGCTGGAGTCGATCCCCTTCGACATGAGCGAGGTGCTGGGCGGTGCCCACTCGGCCTTCACCGCCCTGGCCAACAAGAAGGGGCTGTCGATGCGCCTCGACATCGAGGCGATTCAGGGCCGGTACATCGGCGACCCGACCCGCATCCGGCAGATCGTCTATAATCTCCTCTCGAACGCCCTGAAGTTCACCGAAGCCGGAAGCGTGGAGATCAGCGCGCGCGCGATCGAGGGGGGGCTGGAGATCGTGGTTGCCGACACAGGTATCGGCATCGCTCCGGACCAACTTTCCGAAATCTTCCGCGAATTCAACCAGGCGGACACCTCGATCAACCGACGCTTCGGTGGAACCGGCCTTGGCCTGTCCATCGCGCGTGATCTCGCCGCCCTGATGGGGGGCTCGATCATGGTGGAAAGCCGGCCGGGAGAAGGCTCACGGTTCACGGTCAGGCTTCAGGTTGTCCGCACAGCCGACCCGGAACCCGCGACCGATCCGGCGGAGGACGCGCAACCTGCGACTTTCTCGCTGGGCAGCCTGCGTGTGCTGGCGGCCGAGGACAATGACGTCAACCAGCTCGTTCTCCGAACGATCCTGGAGCAGTTCGGCGTCACCGCGACGGTCGTCAAAAATGGTCGTGAGGCCGTGGATACCTGGGCCGGACAGCCCTGGGACGTCATCCTGATGGATATCCAGATGCCGGTCATGGGCGGGGTGGAAGCCACCCGGTTGATCCGGATGCAGGAGGCCGAGACAGGGCGTAAAGTGACGCCGATTGTCGCCCTGACGGCAAACACCATGACCCATCAACTGCCCGAGTATGAGGCAGCGGGCTTCTCCGGCCTGATCGCCAAGCCGATTCAGGTGGGCCTGCTCATGCAGGTGCTGCTCGACACGGTCGCCGCCGCCGGGGCCGATCCCCTGGCGTGAGCCTGGCAGGTTTGCGGAACGTCATCCGGATTGGCCCGTTCGGGCAATCGGGACTTCCGTGACGTCGTCGCGGGCCCTCGACGGACCGAAGCCTGCGACCGCCACCAGCCCGGGGCCCGGGTCCGGCATCCGCTTGGACTGGGGGAGGAATGGTGGATGCGACAGGGATTGAACCTGTGACCCCCTCGGTGTGAACGAGGTGCTCTCCCGCTGAGCTACGCATCCGGCCGGTTCAGGAGGCGGGGACATAGCCCGCTCCTCGGGGGCTGGCAAGCGGTCAGATGGAGGGCATGTCCCTGGCCTGCCGCAGGGTCCCGACCGCATGGATCAGGTCGGGGAAACAGTCGATGACGATGTCGCCGCCCAGTTCCGCCAAGGGCGCATCATTGTAGCCGAAGCTGCAGACGACGCAGGGCACGCCGGCCGCGCGGGCGGTGCCGGTGTCGGTGGTGGCGTCGCCGACCATCACGGCCCGGGCCGGATCGCCGCCGGCCAGCTGCACCGCCTCGCGCACATGGGCTCCGTCCGGCTTGCGGGCGCTGACCCGGTCTGGGCCGGCGATCACGACGAAATGGTGCGTCAGGTCCAGGGCCCCGATCAGGGCCACGGCCAGGTCGGTGCGCTTGTTGGTCGCCACGCACAGGACCGCCCCGCGCGCCGACAGCTGCTCCAGGGTCTCGACCACACCCTCGAAGGCCCGGCTGTCGTCGGCGATGTGGGCGACATAGTCGTCGATGAACTGGTCGAACAGTTCGGGCTCGGCGACCTCGTCCCAGACGGCACCGGCCTCGGCAAAGCCGTGACGCAGCAGCGGCCGCGCTCCATGGCCTACCAGATGCCGGGCCGAGGACACGGGCACGGGCGGATGTCCGCGCAAGGCCAGCAGCCGGTTCAACGTCCCGATCAGGTCCGGCGCGGAATCCACCAGGGTCCCGTCCAGGTCGAAGGCGATGGTCCAGCCTTCGAGGTCGCGCGCGATCATAGGCATCTCCCGTCGGCCGCCGGGATGGGCTAGACCGCTGCCGACGCCTAGCCGCCGGACCGATTCATGACCAGCACCGCCTCATCTTCAGGTTCACGCGCCGCCATCATCCTCGCCGCCGGCCAGGGCACGCGGATGAAATCCCCCCTGCCCAAGGTGCTGCATCCGGTCGGCGGCCGCGCCATGCTGGACCACGCCATCGACGCGGCCGAGGCCCTCGGCTGTGAGCGGATCATCGTGGTGGTTGGCAACCACTCGCCCGAGGTCCGGGCCCATGTGGTCAAACGGCTGGGTGAGGCCGCGATCGCGGTCCAGGACCCGCCCATCGGTACCGGCCATGCCGTCCGCGCCGCCGAGGCCGCCCTGGCCGGTTTCACAGGCCAGGTGGTCATCACCTATGGCGACGTGCCCCTGCTCAAGGCCGCCGACATCGAACCGGTGTTCGCCGCCCCGGACGGCGTCACCGTCATCGGCTTCGAGGCCCGCGACCCGGGTGCCTATGGCCGGCTGGTCATGGACGGCGACACCCTGGCCGCCATCACCGAAGCCAAGGAGGCCTCGCCCGAGGTGCTGGCGATCACCGCCTGCAACTCCGGCGTCATGGCGGCCCCCGCGGCCCTGCTGTTCGACCTGCTGGCGGAGGTCAGGAACGACAATGCCAAGGGCGAATACTATCTGACCGATGTGGTCGAACTGGCCCGCAGGCGCGGTGCACCGACCCGCGCCGTCTTCGCCGGTGAGGATGCCGTCATGGGGGTCAATGCCCAGTCCGAACTGGCCGTGGCCGAGGCCCTGTTCCAGTCGGCCCGGCGCGAGGCCTTCCTGGCCGCCGGTGTGACCATGCCGGCCCCCCGGACGGTGCATTTCTCGTTCGACACCGAGGTCGGCGGCGGCACCACCATCGAGCCGTTTGTGGTCTTCGGACCCGGGGCGAAGATCGCCTCGGGCGCCCGCATCCGCAGCTTCAGCCATATCGAGGGGGCGACGGTCGCCGCCGGCGCCGAGGTCGGCCCCTATGCCCGGCTCCGCCCCGGCGCGGACCTGGGCGAGGGGGTCAAGGTCGGCAATTTCGTCGAGGTCAAGAACGTCCGCATGGACGCCGGGGCCAAGGCCAACCACCTGGCCTATCTGGGCGACGGCGTGGTGGGGGCGAAGGCCAACATCGGCGCCGGCACTATCTTCTGTAACTACGACGGCTTCTTCAAACACCGCACCACGGTGGGCGAGGGGGCCTTCGTCGGCTCCAACAGTTCGCTGGTCGCGCCGGTGACCATCGGGGCGGGGGCCATGGTGGGGTCGGGGTCGGTGATCACCGCCGATGTGTCACCCGGGGATCTGGCGCTGGCGCGCGGCAAGCAGGAAGCGCTGCCGGGCTGGGCCAGACGCTTCATGGAGACCATGCGGGCGCGGAAGGCGGCAAAAGCGAAATGAGCGCCGACACCCAGAAACGTCTGGCCGGCGAAGCCGCCGCCCTCCGCGTCGAAGCCGGCATGGTGGTCGGCCTCGGCACCGGCTCGACCGCGGCCTGGTTCGTCAAGGCCCTGGCCGCCCGCAACCTGACCGGCCTGCGCTGTGTACCGACGTCGGAAGCCACGGCCGAACTGGCGCGCGACCTCGGCCTGACCCTGTCGACGCTGGAGGACACCCCCCGCATCGACCTGACCGTCGACGGCGCCGACGAGGTCGGTCCCGGCCTGGCACTGATCAAGGGCGGCGGGGCGGCCCTGCTGCGCGAGAAACTGGTGTGGGAGGCCTCGGCCCGCTGCATCGTCATCGCCGACAGGGCCAAGGTGGTGCCGGTGCTGGGCACCTTCGCCCTGCCGATCGAGGTGGTCGCCTTCGGCCACAAGACCACCGCCAACCGCATCGCCGATGTACTGGCCGACCATGACGTCGCCATGCCCGCCCGGGTGAGGACGGCCGAGCGGGGGCTGGTTCGCACAGATGGCGGCAATCTGATCTATGACGCGAAATGCGTCGCCATCCACGACCCGGCCCGACTGGCCGATGACCTCAAGCTGATCACCGGCGTGGTCGAGCACGGCCTGTTCCTCGACCTCGCGGACGAGGCCATCATCGGCACGGACGACGGTGTTGAGGTCCTGACGCCCTGAGTCGAGCCGGCTACTCCGGCGCGGCCTCTTCGCCGGCGTTCCGTTCCCGCAGCGCCTCGTGCGAGCGCCGGATGGAGCCGATGATCTCGCTCCGTCCCGCCCGCACGCCGGCGCGGTTGCGTTCGGCATCATACAGGCCGTCGAGATAGGCCAGGTCCCAGTCCGTCAGGCTGTCGCTGACCTCCGGTGCCTCGAACACGTTGAGGATCGAGGCATAGCCGCTGGTGTCCGCTTCCGGATCGATCTGGGCCAGCGACACCATGGCGACATAGTCGGCCAGCTGCAGCGCCGTGATGCCGGACACCTGGTCGACGTCGACGATGACGATCGCCCGGGTCAGGTTGTCGACGATCTGGGTCGTCAGCCGCGAGGCGGCGTTGATGGCGATCTGCGGGGCGATGTCCGCCGCACTGGTGCAGTCATTGGCGCATCGACCCGGAATCCGCACCGCGATGTCCCCGGTTTCCGAGTCCACCGGAAAGCTCATCTGCCACCAGCGCACGGGCCGGTCGGCCTCCACGAAGTCGCGCAGGGCCGCCCCGCCGCGATCCATGCCCGACCCGCCCATGCGGAAGGCGCGGCGACGCTCTTCGGTCAGCTGCCGGGCCAGATCGCCGGCATCGGCCGTGGCGATGACCAGGATGTTCGGGGTGCAGCCCGGTGCCCCGGCTCTCAGCCCCAGATCGAGGGCGACGGTCGAAATCCGGTCCGACAGAAACTGGGCGATTTCGCCGTTCAGATTGGCCACGCCGACGCAGACGCTGTCTTCCCAGCGGGCCAGGCCGCGGTTGCGGTTGGGCTCGGCGACCTCGCCGACGAAATCGCGGATCAGGCTGTCGAGCGAGCGCCCCGACACCACCACGTCCTCCAGCTGGACCGGCTGCTGCTCCATGGTCGGGACCGGCGGCGGCGCGGAGGCGGGGACCTGTTGCGAGGCCGTCAGCAGCGCGCCGGCGAAGAGGAGTTCGATCATCATGCACGCCCCGTATGGATACCCGGACGGCACTAAGGGCAGGCGGCGCGCACGGTCAACGCGAAACGGCTCCGGGGGGTATCCTGTCGCACCGCCAATCCGGGCTCGCGGCTTGCCGGTCGGGAACGGGATGGCTACCTGCCATGGCTCACCATCGGGGAATGCGCAGTGGCTGACACCTACGACTACGACCTGTTCGTCATCGGCGCCGGTTCGGGCGGCGTGCGGGCCGCGCGGCTGACGGCCCTCGGCGGCAAGCGGGTGGCCATTGCCGAGGAGCATCGGGTCGGCGGCACCTGCGTCGTCCGTGGCTGTGTGCCCAAGAAATTCATGGTCATGGCCAGTGACTTCGCCCACCAGTTCGAGACGGCGGAAGGCTATGGCTGGACGGTGGAGGCCAGCTTCGACTGGCCCAAATTCCTCCAGGCCAAGGATATCGAGATCGCCCGCCTGTCGGGCATCTATGCCGCCAACCTGGGCAAGGCCGGGGTTGATCTGATCCACGGCCGGGCCGTGCTGAAGGACGCCCATACGGTCGAGATCCTGGGCAAGGACCAGATCATCACGGCCGAACGCATTCTCATCGCCACGGGCGGCCGGCCCTGGGTGCCGGAGGACCTGCCCGGTGTGGAACACGCCATCACCTCGGAAGAGGCCTTCCATCTGCCCGAATTGCCCAAACGCATCCTGATCGCCGGCGGCGGCTATATCGCCGTCGAGTTCGCGGGCATTTTCGCCGGCCTGGGGGTCGACACCACCCTCATCTACCGCGGCCCCAACCTCCTGCGGGGCTTTGACGACGATGTGCGCGCCCATCTGGCCGGCGAGATCGAGAAGCGGGGGATCAAGGTCATCCTCGGCTGCCGGCACGCCGCGATCGAAAAGACCGCCACCGGCTTGCTGAACCGGCTCGAGAACGGCCACGAGATCGAGACCGACGTGGTCATGTTCGCCACCGGCCGGGTGCCCCACGTCAAGGCGCTGGGGCTGGAGGTCGCCGGGGTCGAGCTGAACGAAAAGGGGGCGATCAAGGTCGATGGGCTGTCGAAGACCACGGCCGAAAACATCTGGGCCATCGGCGACGTCACCGACCGCATCAACCTGACCCCCGTGGCCATCCGCGAGGCGGTGGCCTTCCATGAGACCGTCTATCGCAACAACCCCCAGGCCTTCGACTATGAGGCCGTCGCCAGCGCCGTGTTCAGCCAGCCGCCGGTCGGCACCGTCGGCCTGACCGAGAGCGAGGCGCGGCACAGCTGCGCCGGTGAGGTCGACGTCTATCTGACCCGTTTCCGGCCGATGAAATACGCCTTCACCGGCTCGGACGAGCGGGTGCTGATGAAGCTGGTCGTCGACGGCCAGAGCCAGAAGGTGGTCGGCGTCCACATCGTCGGGCCGGAGTCGCCCGAGATGATCCAGCTGGCCGCCATCGCCGTGAAGGCCGGCCTGACCAAGGCCCAGTGGGACGCCACCTGCGCCGTCCACCCCACCATGGCCGAGGAACTGGTGACCCTGAAGGACAAGCAGCAGCCAGGGCAGATGTCGGCCGGGTAGGGGCGGCCGCAGGCGTCGCGAGACTGTGAGTACCGGCGGCGCGATCTTTTGCTGCCACCAGCCCCACCGCACAGCAGACCTTCTGCAGGGCGGCTATGGGTGGGGGAGCGGACATTGGGATGCGGCTCAAGGCGTGGCTATCCACGCCTTCCACGTGACAATAGCGAGGGGTATCAGGGCCAGCGCATCGACAACGGCGATGGTTCGCAGTGGGCCTTCAGGAGCGCCCCCCGCAGCGTAAACCAGCAAGAAACCGATCACGCTTATGCCGACCACGAGCGTTGCCGCTCGACGGGCTTCGGGAGCGAACGCAGCAAACAGGGCCACCACGACGACCGCGAGGAACAACGCTCCTCGGTGGATCAAAAGCGTGCCGGATGAGCCGGTCGGTGGCACGGCGTACAGAGCTTGGATCAAAGACGGCTTCAGAAGAACGGCAGCGGGTGAAGCATGAACTGCCGCGAGTGCCAGCCAGCAAGCGACGATTAGCCGATCCATCGCAACCTCCGCGTCCAGAAAACCAAGTCGCATGAGACGGTAATGTCGGCAACGGGTCGAGACCGCACGGTCGCTTCAGGACGGAAAGCGGACCTCGGGTTTCCACAGGAGGCTGCCGAAAAAAGGGTCAAATCGCGTTCAGCCCTCCGGCCAGAAGCGGGCCGAGGTTGGATATCGCATGCACGACGGCAATCACGGTGATCGACCCTGTGCGGAGCCAGAGCGCGCCAATCAGGAAGCCGAACATGATCAGCATCGTCAATGCAGGCAGGAACGCTTTGGCGTGGACGAGTAAAAGGTCCCAGTCTTGGGTCATGACGGTCCCCGAGAGCGACACCGGCGCGTGAGCCAGTGCGAAAAAGACCGATGACAGGACCAACGCCTGCATACGTGAACCGCTGGCCTGGACGAGCGCGGTCAGCAACAGCACCCTGAAGAGGACCTCCTCCATCGTGGCACCGAGGAGCACGGAGCCCCCGCCGATCACGAGGTCGAGGAGTGAAGGCGTGACGCGGGGTCCACCGTATTCGTCCCATCCGAGGTAGCCCATGGCCGCGGCGACAAGGATTGCCGCAGCGGAGACCGTCAGTAACTCGCGATTTCGGGGAGACGCTCGCCGACTTGGCCATCGAACGATCCCAAGCCCGATAAAAGCGAGCGGCACGCCGGTCCAAACGACAAGGTAGATCGCATACGACCACTGCCAATAGGTCGTCTCGTCGAACAACCGGAAGGCCGTATTGACAGCCAGCTGAGCGGCAATGACGACGAGTATCATCAAGGCTATGCGGGGAACCTGAGAGGGCTCGGCGACCGATTGCCAAAGATTGACCGGCTCCCGGACGCCCCATTTCAGGGTGGCCAGCACGAGTCCGAGCGTCAGCAAGGCGACGATGGGCGTGCCGGGGTAGCCGAAAGCGACGGCGATCCAAGCGAAAAATGCCACAATGCCGGCCGCGCAAAGCCATGACAGCGCGCGATAGGATGAGGTTGAGGTCATTCCTGTCCCTGAGGCCGAGGCGCCTCCGGGACACCGCCAGCCATCAAGGTGCCGCTAGCCGCGAGGGTCCGCAATGGGGCGAAAGCGGCCCCTCGCGCACGCCCCGGGAGCGGCCCCTTCTCCCCTTGAGGGAGGAGGAAACCGAATGCTCACAATCCGCCGATTGTCAGCATGCCCCAGCGCGCCAACCCCTTGATTCCACGCCCCTTCCCAGAAAAGCGGCGTCCCCAGCCATCATGGCCGGGAGCCGTGTCAGACTCCTGCCCATCCCGTCGGTGGGGAGGGCGTCGGATCCAGCGCCCCGATGTCGGTGGGCTGTGGTCGAGCGATGAAGCCCGGGGGATGGATACCTCGGGGGTCCTTGCGGAGGTCGATGGATGACCTTTGCCTGCTCGCCGCGCGCTTCCTGTGCGGGCTGCTGACGGCAAGACCGTCATGTCCGCCGCGCGTCGCAGCCGGCAACGGCTGCGGCGGAGATCCGGCTAGGCCCGAAGCAAGGGCTGCCAACCGGAGGGCGCGTGGAAAACGGCTGCGCGGGGCGGTGCCGTCCCTTCCCGACCGTGACTTCACGGGCGGATCAGAAGGGCGGCCAAGGTCAGGCTTCGTCGAAACGGTAAAACTATCCAAGCACCGGGCGAGGCCCGGCCGCCCCGCACCCTCCCCGACCTTTCCGGCAGCGATGCCGGAGAGCGATCGGTCATGGGTGATTGGTGATTGGTGGCTGGTGGCGGCTACCGCACCGACGGCGGAAGTACGGCACGAACCCCACCCGCGCCCCAACCAACCACCAAACACCAGCCACCAACCACCAACCACCCGGCACCCGCCAGATGCGTCACCTCTGTTCATTGTTCCGGAACCGACGGCGGCCTATCTTGACCCCATGAGTATGCGCTGGACCCCCGACAGCTGGAGACAGAAGCCTGTCGTGCAGATGCCGACCGACTATCCGGACATGGCCGCGCTCGGCCGGGTCGAGGATGAGTTGCGGGCCCTGCCGCCGCTGGTGTTCGCGGGCGAGGCGCGGCGGCTGACTGCCAAATTGGCCCAGGTCGAGGCCGGTGAGGCCTTTCTGCTGCAGGGCGGCGACTGTGCCGAGAGCTTCAAGGAATTCTCGACCGACAATATCCGCGACACCTTCCGCCTGATCCTGCAGATGGCGGTCGTCCTGACCTTTGCGGGCCGCAAGCCGGTGGTGAAGGTCGGCCGGATCGCCGGCCAGTTCGCCAAGCCGCGCTCGTCCTCCGTCGAGCAGATCGACGGGGTCGAACTGCCCAGCTATCGCGGCGACATCATCAACGGCATGGCCTTCACCCCGGAAGAGCGTGTCCCCGATCCCCAGCGGCTGCTGCGGGCCTACAACCAGTCGGCCTCGACCCTGAACCTGCTGCGGGCCTTCGCCGGGGGCGGCTATGCCGACCTGTACAACATCCATCGCTGGACCATGGGCTTCGCCACCGACAGCGCCTATGGCCACAAATACCGCGAGCTGGCCGACAAGATCACCGAGGCCCTGGCCTTCATGGAGGCCGTCGGGGTCACGCCGGAAAGCCATCCCGACCTCAGCCGGGTCGAGGTCTTCACCAGCCACGAAGCCCTGCTGCTGAACCTCGAGAGCGCCCTGACCCGTCTCGACGGGGCCACCGGCGAATGGTTCGACACCTCGGCCCATATGGTCTGGATCGGCGAGCGTACGCGCCAGCTGGACGGGGCCCATGTCGAATTCGCACGGGGGATCCGCAATCCGATCGGCCTGAAATGTGGGCCGACCATGGAGCCGGACGATCTTCTGGCCCTGATCGATGTGCTGAACCCTGACAATACGCCGGGCCGTCTGACGCTGATCGGACGCTTCGGCGCGGACAAGGTGGCGGATCGTCTGCCGCGCCTGATGAAGGCGGTGAAGGCCGAGGGCAGGCGGGTGGTCTGGTCGATCGACCCCATGCACGGCAATACGCTGAAGGCGGGCAACGGCTACAAGACGCGGCCGTTCGAGCGCATTCTCGGCGAGGTCCGGGGCTTCATCGACGTGGCCGAGACCGAGGGGGTCCACCCCGGCGGCGTCCATCTCGAGATGACCGGCCAGAACGTCACGGAATGTCTGGGCGGGGCCCAGGCCCTGACCGAGGACGACCTGTCCAGCCGCTATCACACCCACTGCGACCCGCGCCTGAACGCGGACCAGGCCCTGGAACTGGCCTTCCTGGTCGCCGAACGGCTGAAGGCCGGCCGCCGCGCCCAGTCGGAAGCGGCCTGAGATGGCGGCCGGTGGCGGACGCTGCGCCTACCAGGGCGCACCGGGGGCCTTCAGCCACGAGGCCTGCACCGATTTGCGGCCTTGGGACGAGGCTGTGGCCTATGAGACCTTCGAGGCGGCCCTCGCGGCGCTCAAGGCCGGCGAGGTCGGCTGCGCCCTGATCCCGGTCGAGAATTCGAGCATCGGCCGCGTCGAACCTGCCGCCACCCTGGTCGAGGCGGCGAACCTGACCGTGGTGTCCGAGGTCTGGCGGCCGATCCGCCTGGCCCTGATGGCCCCGGCCGGGGCCAGTCTGCGAACCGTCAGGACCGCCGAGAGCCATCCGGTCGCCCTGCGCCAGTGCCCGGCCACCCTGGCGGCGCTGGGCATCACCCCGGTGGAGGCCTTTGACACCGCCGGCGCGGCCCGGTCGGTGGCCGAGTCCGGCGACCTCAGCCGCGCCGCGGTCGCCCCCGCCCGCGCCGCTGAAGTCTATGAATTGTCGATTCTGCGCAACGACATCCAGGATTCCGAAGATAACCGCACGCGTTTTGTCCTGTTGAGCGCCAATCCGGCTTGACGCCGCACGATCCATGCGCCCTCAGTGCCGCATGGTCCGCCCGCAAGCCCTTGCTGCGCCTGCCTTCACCCGCGTTTTCGCGGCGGCCGACCTGTATTTCTACGGCTTTCGATACGCCGGCTGAGGCGTCGGGGACCTCGTCCTGACGACCTCGCCGGCGACCGCCCCGACCGGGGCGGCGGCTCGCAAAACCCTCATTGCCGTCCATCGAAATCGAAAGTCCGTCCCCGTGTCCCCTTCCAGTCCCCGACCCAGTCTCCAGCAAATCTGGCCCGCTCCGGCCGACATTTCGCCCGAACACATGGCGCTCGCCGCCCTCCGGCATGAGATCGACCAGATCGACGACGAACTGCTCGCCCTGTTCGAGCGCCGTCTGGCCATCGCCGCCCGCGTCGGCCGGGCCAAGGATGCGCCCTCGGGTCCGCACGTGAAACTGCGCCCCGACCGCGAGCAGTCGGTGCTCGCCCGGATGCTGGCCAGGGCCGATCCCGGCAACCGGGAGGCGGTCGAATCCCTCTGGCGCCAGATCGTCGGCTGGGGACTGGCCCGTCAGGGCCGGATGAAGGTCCAGGTCTGGTCGCCCGTGGAACCGACCCGCGCCTTCGACGGTGCCCGCCAGCGCTTCGGCGCAGCGGCTGATCTCCGCGCCGTGCGGGACCCGCAGGCCGCCCTGGCCTGGGCCGCCGAGGGCCATGGCGTGGCCGTGCTGGCGGTCAATGCCGACGACGCCTGGTGGATCGGCCTGCGTCGGGAATGGTCGATGCTCAGCGTCTTCGACGGTTTCGGCGGTGACACGCCGACCGCCCTGGCGGTGGGCCCGATCGATCCCGCCGCCCTGCCGGCCGGTCGTCGGGTCATTGTCGATGCCGGTGGCGACGCCGGGGACGGTGGCGGCATTCGCCGTCGCGGGCTGGCGACCCACCACGGCTGGACCCTGTCCCTGACCGACGCAAGCCTGCCGGTCGGCGGGGCCGAGGGCTGTGTCGGCGCGATCGGCTGAAGCCCGTCTCAGCCCGCCTTGGCGGCCCGGATGGCGCGGTCCAGCATGGCCGGGTCGTTACTGGCGGTCAGCCGACCGTTGATGAAGAAGGTGGGGGTGCCTTGCAGCCCCAGTGTGGCGGCACCCGTGTGCACGTCCGCAAGAATACGCGATGTGGCCGTAGAACCCAGCGCCGGCCCGGCCCGGGTCATGTCGACGCCGTTGGCGGCCAGAATCCGGTCGACCGCCTGAGGACTCAGGGCTCCTTCGGCCATGAGGGCGCTGTGTACCGCCAGATAGCGCCCCTGTGCATGGGCCGCGAGCGCGCCGCGCGCTGCGTACTGGGACGTGACGCTGGCTCCCTGATCGAGGATCGGCCATTCCTTGAAGATGAAGCGGACATCCGGATGGGCGCGCATCAGGGCGACGTAGGCGGGCGCGACGCTCTTGCAGTAGGGGCAGCGGTAATCGAAGAACTGCACCACTGTGACCCGGGCATTCTGCGGGCCGAAGGCGGGTTCACCCGGGCCGGCGGCCAGACTGGCCGGGTTCGCGCGGGCTGCGGCGTTGGTCGCGGTTATCCGGTCGGTCGCCGCGCGCGCGTCGCGGGCCTGGACCACTTCGTCCAGAACCTCCGGGTGGGCCATAAGATAGCTGCGAACCTTGCCGCCGAAATCGCCGCCGCCATTCGCATAGGGCAGGGCGGCCAGCCCCAAGGCGATGATCGAGACCACCAGCGCCGTCATGCTGAGCCACTTCGGCGACAGGGCGCGCGGAGTGGCGATGGGGCTCTGATCGGGCGCATCGGTCATTCAGTCTCTCAAGGACTCAGCTGGCAGGAATGACGCCGCCGCGGTCACGGCGGCCGTTGCGGCGGTCGACGTCGTCAACGTCGGCCTGGGTCGCGCCGGAGGCAAAAACGATGTCCATGGCGCGGGTCCACTCCGCCGTGCCCGGTTCCAGCATGTCGCGGGCGCGCAGGGCGAACTGGGTAGCCTCCACCTCGGCGCCGCCGGCGAAATACATCTCGGCCGAGGCGAGGCGGGCCTCCCCCTCCTTGCCCTGGCTGGCATAGGCCTGGCTCAACAGCCGCCAGGCCAGGGTGTTGTCACCCTCCAGGGCCGTGGCCCGCCTGAGCTCAGTAACCGCCTGATCCAGCTTGTCCGTGTCGTGAGTCTCGATCAGGGCGTGGGCCAGGTTGATACGCAGCAGGGGCGCGTCGGGCATCAGTTCGACCGAGCGCTGGTGGGCACCAATGGCTTCGCCGGGCCGGCCCTCTTCAAACAGGATCTGCCCCTTGAGCTCCCAGAGATAGGGGTTTTCAGGTTGCTCGCTCAGCAAGGTGTCGACGGCGGCCAGGGCCTTTTCAGTCTGTCCGTCGCGATACCATGCAATCGATCGGGCGTAGCGAGCGGGCAGGGAGACATCGCTTTCGGGATAGTCGCGCAGGGTCTGGTTCGGCTCGTCCATGAAGGCATGGATCTTGGCCAGGATCAGGGCGTGCTGGGCGACACGTTCCGGACTGTCGACGCGGTCATAGTTGGATTGCTCCGCAACGAAGCGCCGCAGGTTTTCGATCCGGTCCGATGACAGCGGGTGGCTGCGGAAATAGGGGAAGCGGCGGGCGTCCGAGAAAACCTCCTGCGAGCGGAAATTCTCGAAGAAATTGACCAGGCCGCGGCCTGACTCACCCGCATTTTCCAGAGCCCGCGCACCGGTATTGTCCGCTTCGCCTTCCTGATGGCTCATGTAACGCAGGGCGCTCAGCGTGCCGAAATACTGGCTGTTACCCAGCAGCACCGCGCCGGCCTGGGGCGCGCCTGCCGCGATGGCCAGGGCCCCGAGGGCCATGGTCATCAGCATCGGCTGCATGCCTGCACCCTCCGCCCCATCCCGCAGGGTGTGGCGGTTCTTGATATGGCCCGCCTCGTGCGCAATCACGCCGAGCAACTCATTGGCGGACCGGGTTCTGAGTATCAGGCCGGTGTTTATGCCCATGATGCGGCCGCGTGTGGCGAAGGCGTTCAGGTCATTGTCGCTGACCAGCAGGATCTCGATCTCGGTCGGTTCCAGGCCCATGGCGGTAAACACCGGAGCCGACCACTCGTGAATGATCCCTTCGATCTCGGTATCCCGGATCGCACTCTGGGCTGAGGCAGGTGAGGCTGCCGCCAGCGCGAGCAGGGCGGCACCGATAGCGCCGGTCGCGCGGAAGGCGCTGCGGGATAACCAGTTCACGATGAACTCCTCATGCCCAGAACACCCCCGCAGCGATCCTCACTATCTAATCACGGCCTTTCAGCGGCGCCACCATCCGCGTTTGGGCTTCTCGGGCGGGGCCACGATCTGGTTCGGGTCCTCGGCGATCAGGGCGGCAACATCGACTTCGGGCTGCGGAGCCGGTTTGGGCTCGGCAACAGCGGCGACCATCGGCTCGGGCAGGGCTTCCAGTTCGGCCGCGGCCTCCTCCGGAGTGACGTCCAGCACGGCCGGTTCGGCCTCTTCGGGCGTCACGTCAAGAACCGCTTCTCCGACAGCGTCCGCCGTGGAGACCTTGCGGCGCACGCGGCGACGCTTGGGTTCCGCGGCGAGGGCGACGGGCGCAACCTCGGTTGATTCCTCGATAACCACGGCCATCGGGGTGTCGGGTGAGTCGTCCGTCGGCATGCCTTCGTTGGTGGCACGGGTCTCGACCTTGACCTCATGGGTCAGACCCTGTTCCGCACCGCGGTCCCGGCCGCGGCCACGGCCGCGGCGGCGACGCGAGCGGGGACCGCGTTCCCCGCCGGCTTCGTTCTCGGGCCGCTCATCGGCACCGGGTGCGTTCGTCGAGGCTACCGGACCGCTTGCGACGGCCTCGGTCCGTTCCGGATTGATGGGATCGAACCAGACGTAGGGGTCGTCCAGCGAAGGGGTACGACCCCGCACCCAGGTGAAGCCGTCGCGTTCGCCACCCTCTTCGCGCACACGGCGCCCGCCACGGCGGCCTCGCCGGCGCCGGCGGCCGCTCTCGCTGTCGTCATCATCCTCCCCGGCCGCGAAGGCAGGCGCGGCCGACGCAGCGCCGGTCTCGTCGGACGAGCTCTCGGCACTGTCGCGACGTCCGCCCCGGCGACGGCGACCACGGCCGCGGCCACCTTCACCCTCGACACGTTCGGCGCGTTCGCGCGGCTCGTCGTCGTCACTGTCCTCGCGGTCGTCGTCAGCGTCGTCGTCGCCGATGAATTCGTCACCATCGTCGTCTTCGTCGGCGAAGGCGCTGTCGTCGAAATCGTCGTCGAGGTCGACGAAGGCTTCGGGACGTTCGAGGGGGACGAAGTCCTCATTGGTCTCGGTGCGTTCGACAGCGTGTTCGCCCTGGCCGAGGCTGTCGTCGATCAGGATCACGACGTTCAGGCCGCGCTGGACCAGCATACGCTGCAGATAGTCGCGCTTGTGGTTCAGAATGTAGAGGGCAACGGCCGTGCACAGGCGCAGATTGATCGAGCCCGCCCCGTTCTTTCCGGCCTCGATATCAACGGCGCGCAGCGTCATCAGGGCGGCGCTCTCGGCCGAGCGGACGCGGCCGGCACCCTGACAGTGCGGGCAGACTTCGGTGGCACCCTCAATCACGCCGAGACGGCGACGCTGGCGGCTGATCTCCATCAGGCCGAAGCCCGAGATCCGCCCCATCTGGATGCGGGCGCGGTCCTTGGCCAGCGCGTCCTTCAGGGCCTTTTCCACAGCGCGATTGTTCTTCGACTCATCCATGTCGATGAAGTCGATGACGATCAGGCCGGCGAGGTTGCGCAGGCGCAGCTGGCGTGCCGCCTCGACGGCAGCCTCCATATTGGTCTTGGTGGCGGTGGCCTCGACATTGCGTTCCTTGGTGGAACGGCCCGAGTTCACGTCGATGGCGACCAGCGCTTCGGTCTGGTTGATGACCAGGTAGCCGCCGGAGTGCAGCGGCACGATCGGCTGATGGATCTGGGTCAGCATCTCCTCGATGCCGTTGGTCGCAAACAGCGGGCGGGCACCTTGATAGAGATGCACCTTCTTCGACTGCGAGGGCATCAGCACGCGCATGAAGTCGCGCGCTTCCTTGAAGCCTTCGACGCCCTCTACCTGGATGCCGTCGAAATCCTTGTCGAACATGTCGCGCACGGCACGGCGGACGAGGTTCTCTTCCTCATAGATGACGGAAGGCGCGTTGGACTTCAGGGTCGTTTCGCGGATCGTCTCCCACAGGCGCAGCAGGTATTCGTAGTCGCGCTTGATCTCGGCCTTGGTGCGTTTGGCGCCGGCGGTGCGGATGATCAGGCCCATGCCCTGGGGCACGTGCAGGGCGGCGGCGGCGGCCTTCAGGCGCTTGCGGTCAGTGGCCTGGGTGATCTTGCGCGAGATGCCGCCGCCCTTGCCTGTGTTGGGCATCAGCACGCAGTAGCGGCCGGCCAGCGAAAGCCAGGTGGTCAGGGCTGCGCCCTTGCCGCCGCGCTCGTCCTTGACGACCTGGACCAGCATCACCTGACGACGCTTGATGACGTCCTGAATCTTGTAGCGACGCATCAGGCGGCGCTTGAGCCGCTCTTCCTCGGCCATGCCGCCTTCGGATTCGTCGTCACCCTCCCGGGCGTGTTCCTCGTGATCGTCGTCCTCCGAATGCGCTTCGGCCATGATGGCTTCGCGGTCGGCGACGGGGATCTGGTAATAGTCCGGGTGGATTTCGCTGAAGGCGAGGAAGCCGTGGCGGTTGCCGCCATATTCCACGAACGCAGCCTGGAGGCTGGGCTCTACGCGAACGACCTTGGCGAGATAGATGTTGCCGCGAAGCTGCCGCTTCGCGCGGGATTCAAAGTCGAATTCCTCGACCTGACGGCCCTCGACGATGGCGACCCGGGTCTCCTCGGGATGCGCGGCATCGATCAACATGGTCTTTGACATGGGATATTTCTCTCTGGCGCGCTCGGCCATCCCCGCGAAGGGGGCAGGCGGCTCGCCGAATGGGATTGGGGGCGAACGCAGGCGTCATCCCGTCGCCGCGGCGGATGCCGTGGGCGAGGTCGGTCAGGTCAGACCGGAAGGGAGCGCAGGCGATAAGGCCCATGGGGTTTCGTACGGTCCTGGGCCCGGACGCCGTCTGGGGCGCCCCGAACCCGGTCGTCGAACAGGCGGGGGAAACCCGGCCGGCTCTCGGATCAGTGAAAGTCATGCCGCGAAGAGGGCGCGTCCAAGCCTGAGCGATCAGGGGACGCGATCGGTCGCGAGCGGTTCAAGCATAGTCATGCCGCACGCGAATTAAAAGCGTCGTGCGCTTTAACCGGTTGTCGACGACGTTGCGCCATGATGGCCCCAACCAAGAAGGTGGGTCTCCGTCAAAATGCACGGACTGTCGCGTTTAAACCTGATGCAATGGCGCGCGCGCGAATGGGCGATGACGGCGATGGCCTTCGTCGTGATTTGCGTCGTTCTGCTCGCGGCCGGACGCGGGTTGGCCTCCGGAGCCGTGGGCGAGGTGCTCCGGGTCCGCTTCGGCGGCGATGCTGAACATACCCGTGTGGTGCTTGATCTGGACCGGACGTCGCGAGGCGAGGTGGTTCAGTCCGGGGACGACGGACGGGTGGTGGTGTCGCTGGCTGGCGTCGCGCCCAACCGGGGCCTGAATGGAGCCGGAACGGGACTGGTGCGCGGCTGGCGCGTGACTGGCGCAGGCGCGGCCTCGCGGGTTGAGCTGGACCTGGCGACCAGCGCCGAGATCGAGCGCCGCTTTCTGCTGCCGCCCGGCGACGGTATCGCCCATTATCGCTATGTCATTGACCTGAAGGCGACGGGACGTGTGCTGGCCGTTCGACCGGCCCGGACCCCGCCGCCTGTGCGGCGCGGCACGGAAAGGCCCGCCGAGCGCCCCCTCATCTTCATCGACGCAGGACATGGCGGCCGCGACCCCGGGGCCTCTGGGGCTGAGTCCCGCGAGAGCGCAGTGACCCTGGCGGCGGCCCTGGACCTGAAGCAGGTCTTGGAACGGACGGGTCGCTACCGTGTGCGGCTGACGCGCGAGAGCGATACCTATGTCGCCCTTTATCGTCGCGTGGCCATAGCCCGTCAGGCCGATGCGGACCTGTTCATCTCCCTGCATGCCGACGCCGGCAGTGATCCGGCCACCCGGGGGGCCTCCGTCTATACCCTGTCCGAACAGGGGGCCGGCCGGGCTGTGCGTGAGTTCACCCGCAGCGAGAACTGGCACCGCAGCCTGAACCTGCCGGGTCGGGATCCGTCGGTCGATCGCATCCTTCTGGACATGACCCAGCGCGCGACCCAGAACCGCTCGGCGCAGCTGGCCCGCACCCTCCTGGGCGAGCTGGAGGGCGTCGACCATCCGATGCTGCGTCGCAGCCACCGCGACGCCGGCCTGGCCGTACTTCTGGCCCCCGACGTGCCCGCGGTCCTGCTGGAGATGGGCTTCATCACCAATCCCGAGGACGAGCGGCTGCTCAACGACAGCCGCGCCCGCCGACGCCTGATGCGCGCGGTGGCGGACGGAATCGACCGCTATTTCCGCGAGCCCTCCGGCACGCTTCAGATGGCCTCGGTCGGTGCCGCACAGGGGCAGCCCTGACGCAGAAGGTTTGGGGCAGGGTGCGCCCGGGCTCTGAAACGTCTATCTCCGCTCCATGCGTCTGCGTGTCGTTGATCTCGAAACCTCCGGCGGTGACAGGTCCGCCGAGATTCTCGAGGTCGGGATCGTTGATGTCGTGCCTGACGGGGCAGGCGGATGGACGGCCTTGCCGCCGGTGACCCGGCTGTTCCGGCCGAGGGGCGAGATCTCGTTTCACGCCATGGCGGTGCATCACCTGACGCCTGAGCATTTCTCTGACGACGACCCCCACTGCGATGAAGACCGGCTGCGCGAGATGTTCCTCGGCACGCCCGCCCATGTGATGGTCGCGCATTCGGCGCGGTTCGAGCGGGGGTTCATCGCCGATACGGCCCATGGCGGCCTGCCATGGATCTGCACCGTCCGGTCGGCGAAGAATGTCTGGCCCGACGCTCCCGGGCATTCCAATCAGGTGCTGCGGTATTGGCGCGGCCTGCGGCTGGACCCGGCCCTGGCCGATCCGGCGCACCGGGCGGGGCCGGACGCCTGGGTGACCGCGCATCTGCTGATCGACATGCTGAAGGTCGCCACGGTCGAACAGATGCTGGCATGGACCAATGAGCCGCGCCGGCTGGACCGGATTCCGTTCGGCAAACACCGCGGGCGGCCGTGGGCCGAGCCGCCGGACGACTATCTGCGCTGGATGGCCGGGCAGGGGGATATGGACGCCGATGTGGTGGCCGCCGCGCGACAGGAACTGGATCGTCGCTCAAGAGTTGCGTGATCGACTTTGGCTGATTCGTTCTCAAGTCAAGTCATGCGTCCGATAATGACGGATTGCTGCTGCGCTGGGTGGGCCAACGACCGGACCCGCCTGGCCGCATTCTTCGGCTGAGGTGAGAACGGCCGGCGGTGGGGCTTGCATATGAGAATTTTCCGGGCAGGAGTTTCTCGCCGAAAGGTTGTCTGTTTGGCGAAGAGCTCGGGTTTGGCAGGAAACTGCCGATCGGGCGAAGGCCCGCCGGCGTCGATCCATCTGGATCGGCCGGCAGGGCGATCGAACGTGACGGACATTCTGAAGGGGATGATCTCTGTGGATACGAGAAGTGGTCTTCCCGCTGGGAACGGGGTTCGCGCGATCTCTGCTCTGAGCGTCGTCTGGGCAGGGTTTTCGGCCCTCATGCAGACGCTTGCCGCGGGCGCAGCCCTTGTGGCCGGGGTCGGGCGTTTGCAGCTTGAACTGCCGACCTCCGCCGGATGGACGGACCCGGTCAGCCTGACGATCCTTGCCGATGACGGAGGTTGGGTCAGCCAGTCGAGCCTTGATCGGCCCGTCGGCGGCGCTGCCCAGGGTGTGGGCTTCAGCCAGAAGTCGCTTTCGGGTTCGACCTGGGAAGAGGCTTTGCTGATCGTCGCCTCCGACATCTTCGTTCTTCTGGCTGGCACCGGTCTTGTGATGGCCTGGATCAAACGCTCCCGGGACTGACGGGTCGATGCGGTCTAGCGGCGCAGCGCGACGCGGGCTAAACCCATAGTCGGGCCCGCCTTTCGGAGACTGCGGTGAAGATTGCCGAACGCTGGTTCGTGATGGCGGGTGTGGCCCTGCTGGGCGCGATCGCCTTTGCCGGGCTGATCCTGGCCATCTATGCGGCCTGGCTTTTCCATGACCTGCCCGATGCCTCGGAGCTGGCGGACTATCGTCCGGCGACCGCCACGCGGGTCTATGCCGGCGACGGGACCCTGATCGGGGAATTTTCCGACGAGCGGCGCATCTATGTGCCGTATGAGCAGATCCCCCTGCCCGTCATCCAGGCCTTTCTTGCGGCCGAGGACCGGAATTTCTTCAACCACGGTGGGATCGACGTGGGTGGCCTCGGCCGGGCCATGTTCAAGAACATCTTCAACGCAGCCACCGGGCGGCGGCTTGAAGGCGGGTCGACCATCACCCAGCAGGTGGCCAAGAATGTTCTGCTGACCAATGAGAGCAGCATCAATCGCAAGGTCAAGGAAGCCATCCTGGCCAACCGGTTGGAAGCGACGCTGTCCAAGCCGCAGATCATGGAGCTGTATCTCAACGAGATCTTCCTCGGTTATCGCTCCTATGGCGTGGCGGCGGCGGCCTATAACTATTTTGGCAAGTCGCTGAGCCAGCTGACGCCGGACGAGGCGGCCTTTCTGGCGGCCCTCCCAAAGGGACCGAACAACTATCATCCGAAACGCCACCCTGAGGCCGCCCTTGGTCGGCGCAACTGGGTGCTGGGCGAGATGAACCAGAACGGCTTCATCGACGACGCACAATTGACCGTCGCCCTCGCAAGACCGTTGACGACCCAGGACGCCCCCCGGCGGGCCCAGTATGCCGATGCCGACTTCTTCGTGGAGGAGGCCCGACGCCAGGCCATCGCCCGTTTCGGCCAGGAAGAGGTCAACCGCGGTGGCTATTATATGCGCACCACGCTGGACCCGACGCTGCAGTCGGCGGCGCGCGACGCCCTGATGCGCGGGCTGGAGAACTATGATCGCCGGCACGGCTGGCGTGGACCTTGGGGCAGGACCGATTTCGCCGAAGGATGGCGCGAGACGGCCGTCCGGGGTCAGCGACCGCCGGAGCGCCGGGCGTGGGAGGCCGCGGCTGTCGAGTCCGTGTCCGGCAACACGGTGCGCATCCGCACCGCGCGCGATAACCGCTCCGGCACCCTGATCACCGCTGATGCCGCCTGGGCCAATGCGAACCGGCAACTGCGGCGGGGTGACCTGATCTTCGTCGAGGCACGCAACGGGCAATACGCCCTGAAACAGGTGCCGGCGGTCAATGGTGCGCTGGTGGCGATCGAGCCGCAGTCGGGCCGCGTACTGGCCATGGTCGGTGGCTATTCCTATGCCCTGTCCAGCTTCAACCGCGCGACCCAGGCCGAACGGCAGCCGGGTTCGGCCTTCAAGCCGTTCGTCTATGCGGCCGCGCTTCAGGGCGACTATACCCCGGCCTCGATCGTGCTGGACGCCCCGATCAGCTTTGCCGGCGGGCCCAATGGCACGCGCTGGAGCCCCGAGAACTACAGTCGTGAATACTATGGCCCGCAGAGCCTCCGGCGTGGACTCGAGCTGTCCCGCAACGTCATGACCGTGCGGCTCGCCGAGGACGTGGGGATGCGCAACGTCGTGGATCTTGCCCGGCGGATGGGCGTGGCCGACAATCTGCAGCCGAACCTGTCCGTGTCACTCGGGGCGGGTGAGACGACGCCCTATCGGCTGACAGCCGCCTACGCCGCCTTCGTCAACGGCGGTCGCCGGGTCGATCCCTATCTGATCGAGCTGGTCCAGGACCGCGACGGCGATACCATCTTCCGCGCCGACCGACGGCGCTGCCGCGACTGCGGTCGGGCCTTCACTGGCCAGGAATCGCCGCGGCTCGAGAGCCGCGGAACCCAGGTCATCGACCCGATCACCGCCTATCAGATCAGCTCGATGCTGGAAGGCGTCATCCAGCGCGGGACCGGGGCCAGCGCCCGTGGGCTTGGCCGCTGGGTCGGTGGCAAGACGGGCACCACCAATGAGTATCGCTCGGCCTGGTTCGTCGGCTTCTCGTCCGACATCGTGGTCGGGGTGTTCATCGGCTTTGACGACAACCGGCCGCTCGGTTCGGGCGAAACGGGTGCGACCGGCCCGGTGCCGGTGTTCACAGAATTCATGCAGGTTGCGCTCCGCGAACGTCCCGCCCGGCCATTCGTGCGACCCCGGAACGCTGTCTTCCGCACCGTCAACGGCATTGAGGAAGCCTTCCGTCCTGGAACCGAGAACCGCCGGGATGAGGAACAGGCCCCGGCGGAAACCCCGACGGGCCCGCAGAGCTACGACGAGGTGATCCGCCGCGAGGAAGAGGCCGCGGCCGGCCCGGCACCGACCATCACGTCGCCCTCGGTGACGACCCCGCCGCCGCCGAAGAAGGAACCGGCGGAGGACCTGAGCGGTCTGTACTGACGGACGACTGAAGCATTCCGGTTGGCCGGCGGAAGCGGGGCCTTCGCCCGTGCCGACCGAGCCCCGGTGCACTAGCCACTAGCCACCCGACACTAACCCCTCTATGTCCGCGCCTCACTTTGTATCGCAGGAGTTGGCGATGAGACCGGATGTCGAGGCCATGAAGGCCGACATCGAGCAGAGCATCGCTCTGCTCAGGAGGCGTCTTTGACTGGGATGTCGCGCTTCGAAAACTCGATGAACTGAACGCGCGGGTCGAGGACCCGACGTTGTGGAACGACCCTGAGGCCGCCCAGGCCGTGTCGCGTGACCGCTCACGGCTTGCCGCCCAGATCGACGCCGTCCGCGAGATGGAGCGCGGTCTGGAGGACGGCGTCATGCTGTCCGAGATGGCTGACGAGGAAGGCGACGAGGCGACGCTGGAAGAAGCACGCGCCGCACTCAAGGCGATCAAGGAGCGCGCCGGTCGCGCAGAGCTTGAGGCCCTGCTGTCCGGCGAGGCCGACGGCAATGATGCCTATCTTGAAGTGAACTCCGGAGCCGGCGGCACTGAATCCTGCGACTGGGCCGGGATGCTGCTGCGCATGTACAGTCGCTGGGCCCGGGCTCACGGCTATGAGGTCGAGCTGGAGGCTGAGGAATCGGGCGACCAGGCGGGTATCAAGTCGGCCACCATCCTGATCACCGGCCCTAACGCCTATGGCTGGCTGAAGTCGGAATCAGGCGTGCACCGTCTGGTCCGCATCAGCCCGTATGACGCAGCGGCCAAGCGGCATACGTCGTTCGCCTCCATCGGCGTCTCGCCGGTGGTGGATGATGCCATCGAGATCGACATCAATCCCTCGGACGTGCGCACCGACACCTATCGCGCTTCGGGTTCGGGTGGTCAGCACATCAACAAGACGGACTCGGCCGTACGCCTGACCCACATTCCGACCAATACGGTGGTGGCCTGTCAGGCCGGCCGTTCGCAGCACCAGAACCGCGAACAGGCCTGGAAGATGCTGCGGGCGCGACTGTACGAGCTGGAGCTGCAACGACGCGAGGCGGCGGCCCAGGCCGTGGCCGACGCCAAGACCGACATCGGCTGGGGTCACCAGATCCGGTCCTACGTCCTGCAGCCCTACCAGATGGTCAAGGACCTGCGGACCAACGTCGAGACCTCGGACACCCAGGGTGTGCTGGACGGCGATCTGGACATGTTCATGGGCGCGGCCCTGGCCGCCCGGGTCGGTGAGACGCGCGGATCGACCGTCGAATAGAAAAAGGCCCCGGATCGCTCCGGGGCCTTTTGTCCTTTCAGCCTGCCTGGGAGATCAGGCCGGGCCCTTCATGTCGATGATCTGCGGCGCGGGTGCCGGCTCGGGCGCGGCGGGGCGCGGGGCCGGGGTGGGCGCGGGGGCCTCGCGACGTCCCTGGAGGACCCGGCCCTGGAAATAGGCACCGATGTCGATCGACATCTGTTCGGCAGTGATGTCGCCGTCGACATAGGCCGTGGCGATCAGCTTGACCTGTTTGCCGGAGATGCCCCCGACAATACGGCCGCGAACCTCGACATAGTCGGCCGAGACATTGCCTTCGACCGCGCCGGTTTCACCGACGATCAGCCGGCCAACGCGGACATCGCCCTTGATGGCACCATCGATCTGCAGATCACCGCCGCCCGAGATCGTGCCCTCGAACTGGAGGTCGGACGAAAGGGTGGACAGGCCGCGCGCGCTGGGGCCCGGCTGCGGGGCTGCGCGGACGGGCGCGGCCGTCGACCCGCCCGGCATGGGCAGGTCAGGCAGGGGCGGAATGGACGAGCCGTTGTCAGCGCGCTGGGGCTGCGACGGGGCGGGGGATTTAGTCTTGTTGAACAAGTTGGTCTCCGGCTCTCATGAAGCGGGCGGGGTTTTGGGGTCGGCCGTTCATCCACACCTCATAGTGCAGATGCACGCCGGTAGAGCGTCCTGTGGTTCCCATGGCGCCGACAGGCTGACCGAGCTTGATCCGCTGACCAGCTCGGACAGCGGTGCCGTTCAGATGGGCGTAGCGCGTCTTGAAACCGCGACCATGATCTATCTCAACGGTGTTGCCATACCCTGAACGAACGCCGACGAAAGACACGATTCCCGGAGCGGGCGCGTAGATCGGGGTGTTCAGCGGCGCGGCGAAGTCCTGCCCCTGATGCAGGGCGGGTCGGCCATTGAACGGATCGAAGCGGACCCCGAAGCCCGAGGTGGTGCGAGCCTGGGTCGGGCGACGGAAGGGCATGCTTTCGGCAGCGTTCGCAAGGGAACGCATGTCGGACAGGTTGTCGGCTGCGTGGCGGATGCGGATGGCGAAGGCTTCATCGACATCCAGAACGGCGGCCAGGGCGCGCGGATCGCGCGCCTCGACCAGCGGACCGCCCAGGGCGGCGTCATGCGGCGTATAGGCGGCAGGGTTAAGGCCGGCGAGGCGGAAGGCGAGACGCAGGCGCTCGGCGCGGGTCTGGGCCTCGGTTTCGGCGCGGGCAATCAGACGTTCCTGGTCCATGCGCACGGCGATCATGCGCTGAACGGGCGAAGACCGGTCAGGATTGAGGGCCGGGGCCGGGCGGAGCGCCTGTTCGGCACCGTCCACGCCGCGGAACATGCCCATGACCTGGGTCAGGGCCGCATGGCGTCGTTCGACCATATGGGCCATCTCGTCGAGGGAACCCGTCGTGGCGGACATACGCACCACCGCACTGTCCAGTCGTGCCTGCAGGTCAGCGTTCATCCGTTCCGAGGCGGCGCGAGCACTGGCGACGGTTCGGTCGGTCTGGCTTTGCGCCACCATGTCGAAGATCAGGCTGCCGGAGGCCATCAGAGTCCAGCCGCCGAGGAGTACGCCGGCTACGGCACCGAGTGCCTGTTTTCCGGGCGTCAGAGCCCAGGCACGGACGGCATCGCCATCGCGCAGATAGAGATAGCGGGTCGGAAACCACTTTCCGACCAGAGACGGCCTGGCAGTCGGCTCTCGTTCGGTCATCACGCAACGCCCCCAAACGTACGACGAGGGGTTATGCGCCACTGCACAGGTTGGGTACAAGTCTGTTCACGACTTGTTAACCACCTTGACCGGTCTTCACGCCAAGAAGGACGGTATTGTGTGTCATTATTCGCTTGGCAGGCGAGTCCGCGAATCTATGGAACGCCCGTTACATCTCCGACCGGGCCAGTCGTTCCGTAGTCAGAGCGATTTCGTGGCTGCCAAGACCTCATCCGCGTGGCCCTTGACTGAAACCTTGCGCCAGACCTGCCGGACAACGCCCGCGCCGTCGATCAGAAAGGTGGCGCGCTCGATGCCCATATACTCGCGCCCGTAAAGCTTTTTCTCGACCCAGACGCCGAAGGCCTCCGTCACGTCCTCGGGCTCGTCGGAGGCGAGGATGACCTTGAGATCGTATTTGGTCCTGAAGCGCTCGAGCTTCTTTACGGGATCACGGGACACGCCGATGACGGTGGCACCCGCCTGTTCGAAGTCGGCGATCCGGGCCGAGAAGTCCTGGCCCTCGGTGGTGCACCCCGGCGTGTCGGCCTTTGGGTAGAAATAGATCACGACCTTGCGGCCCTTCAGGCCGTCCAGCGAGACGCGGCCGCCATCGGCTGTAGCCATGTCGAACGCGGGGGCTTTCGAACCTTCGGTAATGTCGGGCATTTCAGGTCTCTCGAAATCTAGACGGGTTTGACCAGGACGATCTTCTTCTTGCCGGCGGCCAGTTTCAGCACACCGTCGGCATTGATGTCGGACGCCTCTATCAGCCGGGCCCCGTCGGTAATGGCCGCGTCGTTGAGGCGCAGGCCGCCGCCCTGGGCGAGGCGGCGTGCCTCGCCGTTGGAAGCGGTCAGTCCGGCCCGGGTCGTGACGGCCGCGATCATGGCACCGATCACCTCGGCGGTCGGCAGTTCGACGGTGGGCAGGTCGGCCGACAGGGTACCGCGCTCGAAGGCACCTTCGGCGGCGGCGCGGGCCGTCGCTGCCGCGTCGGCACCGTGCAGCATGGTCGTGGCGGCGTCGGCCAGGGTCTTCTTGGCGTCGTTGATGCCGGCACCTTCCAGCGCCTCCAGCCGGGCCACCTCGTCGAGCGGCATGTCGGTGAACAGGCGCAGGAATTTGCCCACGTCGGCGTCGTCGACGTTGCGCCAGAACTGCCAGTAGTCATACGGGCTCAGCTGTTCGGCGTTCAGCCAGACGGCACCCTGGGCCGTCTTGCCCATCTTGCCGCCCGAGGCGGTGGTCAGCAGGGGCGTGGTCAGACCGAAGGCGGCCTTCTGGTCCACGCGGCGCACCAGATCCACGCCCGAGACGATGTTGCCCCACTGGTCGGAGCCGCCCATCTGCAGGGTGCAGCCGCGGGCGCGGTTCAGCTCGAGGAAGTCCACCGACTGCATCAGCATGTAGTTGAACTCGAGGAAGGTCATCGGCTGTTCGCGTTCCAGCCGCAGCTTGACGGAGTCGAAGGCCAGCATCCGGTTAATGGTGAAATGCGTGCCGTATTCGCGCAGGAATTCGACATAGCCGTAGGTCGACAGCCACTGATCGTTATCGAGCAGGATCGCGTCGGTCGGGCCGTCGCCGAAGGTCAGGAATTTCTCGAACACCGTCTTGATGGAGGCGATGTTGGCCTGGATGGTCTCGTCGGTCAGCTGGGGGCGGGAGGCGTCCTTGCCCGTCGGGTCGCCGACCTTGGTGGTGCCGCCGCCCATCAGGACGATGGGCTTGCCCCCGGCCTGCTGCAGGCGCCGCAGCATCATGATCTGGATCAGGCTACCGACGTGCAGCGAGGGGGCGGTGGCGTCGAAGCCGATGTAGCCGGTGACCACGCCGGCGGCGGCCGCCGCGTCCAGCTCGGCCGGGTGGGTGATCTGATGGATGTAGCCGCGCGCCTGCAGGGTTCGCAGGAAGTCGGACTTGAAATTCTGGTCGCTCATGGCGGCTCCGTTAGCAGGGATGCCGGCGGGCGTCATGGAAGTTTGCGCGCCGGTTTGGGCGGCGCGTGGGTTCGCTGGCCGCTCGTCAGATCGAGGGGCGGTAATACGGGCCGGTGATGGCTGCGCGGGCGAACATGGGTGTTTGGGTAGCCGTAGCGGTTGACCGACGTCAAGCGACCGATACGAAGGGGGATGGTTCTGACCCTCTCGCCGCATCCGACTACGCCCTCGACTTCCGTCGAACGTATTGAAGTGGATTTTCATCACGAAGGGCGGAGTTCCACGCTCGCGAAGTTTCGGCTGAAGGGTGAGAGCGATCGCATCGTGATTCCAGCGGTTTCGGCGGGGATCGAGGAAGCCCAACGCTCACGTCAACTGGCGTTTATGCGAGCCACCCTAGCCGGGAGGTCAGGCCAGCCGTCACACCCGGCGCAGCCTGGCTCGCCGGAGGAAGGTCGCACCGACGGCCTTTGGCGCACAACATGCTTCGAAGTGTTTGCTGGTCTGAGTGACGGCAGCTACGCCGAGTTCAACCTTTCGCCATCGAGGGAATGGGCGGCCTACGCGTTCGATGGCTACCGGAAAGGCATGCGCGATCTGGCCGGCTCGGTCGAGGTCTTCAGGGTCGAGCGGCTGAGCGATGGACTGGAGGTCTGCGCTTGGCTGAACTGGACGAACTGGCCCGGTAGTCATCGGATAGGCCTCTCCGCCGTAATCGAGGACACCGACGGGAACATCTCCTATTGGGCACTGGCCCATCCTTCGGATAAGCCGGACTTCCACCATCCTGACTCGTTCGCCCTGATCCTGCCGCCCCCGGAGCCCGCATGAATTTTGGCATCGACCGCCTGCTGTCCGAGCCCGAACTGCGGGCTGCGCTGAAGGGCCGCCGCGTCGCCCTGCTGGGCCACCCTGCCTCGGTGACGGCGGACCTGACACATTCGCTCGATGCGTTGATGGCGTGTCCCGACCTGAACGTGACAGCCGCCTTCGGGCCGCAGCACGGCATGCGGGGCGACCTGCAGGACAATATGATGGAGAGCCCGGACTTCACCGATCCGCGGCACGGCATCCCGGTCTTCAGTCTCTATGGCGAGGTACGCCGCCCCACCGGTCAGGCGATGGGGACGTTCGACGTCCTGCTGGTCGACATGCAGGATCTGGGCTGCCGCATCTACACCTTCGTGACGACCCTGCTCTATGTGCTGGAAGAGTCGGCCAGGCACGGCAAGGTGGTCTGGGTTCTGGACCGCCCCAATCCCGCCGGCCGGCCGGTCGAGGGCACGACCCTTCTGCCGGGCTGGGAGAGTTTCGTCGGGGCGGGGCCGATGCCGATGCGGCACGGCATGACCCTGGGCGAGATGGGCCGCTGGTTCATCGACCACTTCAAACTGGACGTCGAATACCGCGTCATCGAGATGGAGGGCTGGGCACCGGATGCAGCACCGGGCTTCGGCTGGCCGATCGGCGAGCGCAGCTGGATCAATCCCAGCCCCAATGCCGCCAACCTGTCGATGGCGCGGGCCTATGCCGGCACGGTCATGCTGGAGGGCACGACCCTTTCCGAGGGACGGGGCACGACCCGGCCGCTGGAGCTGTTCGGGGCACCGGATATCGACGCCCGGGCCGTGATCGCCGAGATGCAGGCGTTCGCGCCGCAGTGGCTGGAAGGCTGCGTCCTGCGCGACTGCTGGTTCGAGCCGACCTTCCACAAACATGTGCACCAGCTATGCAACGGGGTGCAGATCCACGTCGACGACCCGGCCTATGACCATGCGGCGTTCAGGCCCTGGCGGCTGCAGGCGCTGGGCTTCAAGGCGATCCGGCGGCTGTATCCGGACTACGCCCTGTGGCGGGACTTCCCCTACGAATACGTCTTCGACAAGCTGGCCATCGATGTGATCAACGGCGGGCCGGGGCTGCGCGAATGGGTCGACGATTCGGCGGTTACGCCGGCCGATCTGGAAGCGCTGGCCGGGCCGGACGAGGCAGCGTGGGTGGAGCTGAGGCGGCCGTACCTGCTTTACTAGGCCGACGTCAGGCGGGCTTTTCAGCCAGCCGCTTGTCCAGATAGGCCCCGACGCGGGTGTCTACGGCACCGATGTGGTTCTGCCAGAAATGGGTCGCGCCCTCTTCCAGCTCATAGTCGATGATGATGCCCTTCTGGGTGCGCAGCTTGTTGACCACGCGCTCGACCTCGACGGGCGGGACGACGGTGTCATTGGTGCCGTGCAGGAACAGGCCCGAGGCCGGGCAGGGGGCCAGGAAGCTGAAGTCGTACATGTTCGAGGGCGGCGAGACAGAGATGAAGCCGTCCGTCTCGGGGCGGCGCATCAGCAGCTGCATGCCGATATAGGCGCCGAACTGATAGCCGGCGACCCAGGTCTGGGATGCACCGGGATTGTTGGACTGGAGCCAGTCGAGTGCGGTGGCCGCGTCGGCCAGCTCGCCGATACCCGAATCGAACTCACCCTGCGACTTGCCCACGCCCCGGCTGTTGTAGCGCAGCGTCGCGAAGCCGCGCTTCTGGAACAGCTGGTACAGCGTCACCGTGACCGGGTTGTTCATATGTCCGGCCGCCTTGGGGTGCGGATGCAGGATCAGGGCGATCGGTGCGTTCGGGCGTTTGCCGGGCGAATAGCGGCCTTCGATACGGCCAGAGGCGCCGGGCAGGATGACTTCGGGCATGGGCGACGAATTTCCGTGTTCAACTGTCGTTTCGCAAGTGCGTAATACTTGACTGCAGGGGTAGGACTTTCTAAGTCCCCCGAGCGCGTCGACGCCTTTGTGAAGGCGCGGGTTCTAGCACAGGACCCCTGAAAAGCGCGCGATTTTTGAAGGTGGACGATGCGCCTGTCGACCAAGGGACGATACGCCGTCATGGCGATGGCCGATCTGGCCCGGAACGGGCAGGGCGAGGGCGGTCCCCGGGCCGTCTCGCTGGCCGAAATTGCGACGCGTCAGGAGATTTCGCTGAGCTATCTGGAGCAGTTGTTCGCCCGCCTCCGGAAGAGCGGTCTTGTGCAGAGCGTGCGCGGACCCGGTGGCGGCTACCGGCTGGCCAAGGGGGCGCATGAGACGGTGGTGGCCGAGATTGTGCTGGCCGTCGACGAGCCCATCCGCGCGACCCGCTGCATCGGCCATTCCTCGCCGAAGGGCTGTATGATGGCCGGCGAGCGCTGCATCACCCACAATCTTTGGGAAGATCTCGGCGACGAGATCCACCGCTATCTGGCGGGGGTGTCGCTGGAGGATGTGGTGATGAACCGCACAGGTGCGCGACGGCGGACGGGTGTATCGGACGCCGCAAACGGCATCGGAGTGGCGGCGTGAGCGGCATTTATCTGGACTACAATGCCTCTGGCCTCGTCCGGCCCGAGGTTCAGGTGGCGATGGCCGAAGCCCTGGCCGACGGCGGCAATCCCAATGCGGTTCATGCGGCGGGGCGACGGGCGCGGGCCCGGGTCGAGACGGCGCGGGCCAGGGTATCCGATCTGGTCGGGGCTGATCCGACGGCGGTGATCTTCTCCAGCGGCGGCACGGAATCGAACGCCCAGGCCGTGGCCAGTGCCATTGCCGCGGGCTGCGAGCGGCTGATCGTCAGCGCCACCGAACATCCCTGTGTGGCCGAGGCTGCCAACGTCAGTGGTGTGCCGGTCGAAATCCTGCCGGTCGATGTGAACGGTGTGGTCGATCTGGCCTGGCTTGCGGCCACCCTCGGTCGTCCGGCTGGTCGTGCCCTTGTCGCGATCCACCATGCCAACAATGAGAGCGGCGTGATCCAGCCGATCGCCGAGGCGGCGGCTCTGGTGCGGGCGGCCGGCGGCTGGCTGCACGTCGACGCCATCCAGACGGCGGGCAAGATCCCGATCGACATGCGCACTCTGGGTGCCGACACCCTGACCCTGTCCGCGCACAAGCTGGGCGGACCGCAGGGCGTGGGCGCGCTGATCTCGAAGGACGGCGCGCCGATCATCCGCACCCTGCACGGGGCGGGGCAGGAGCGCGGGCTGCGCGCGGGCACGGAGAATGTGCCCGGCATCGCCGGCTTCGGCGTCGCTGCCGACTGCGGGGCGCGTGATCTGTCCGAGGCCATGTCCCATGCGGCCTGGCGCGACGCGGCCGCTGAGGCCGTCAAGGCCGCCGGGGCGATCATCATCGGCGGGGCCGCCGAGCGCCTGCCCAACACCCTGTTCATGGCCGTCGAGGGCTGGGACAGCCCGCAGCAGCTGATCACCCTGGACCTGCAGGGCGTCATGGTCTCGGCCGGCAGCGCCTGTTCCTCGGGCAAGACCAAGCCGTCCAAGACCATCATGGCCATGGGTCTGGACCATCTGGCCACCGGCGGCGTGCGCGTCTCCGGCGGCTGGGGCACGACCCGGGAGGACTGGGAGCGGTTCGCCGCCGTCTGGGTCGAAGCCTATGCGAAACACCGCGCCCGGACCGCCGAGCGCCAGAAAGCTGACGCCTGATGGCCGCTGTTCAGAAGACCATCGACGCCGTCGCCGCGCTGGAGAAGTACGAGCACGGCTTCACCTCGGACATCGAGACGGAATACGCCCCCAAGGGGCTGAGCGCCGACATCGTCCGCTTCATCTCCGAGAAGAAGGGTGAGCCGGAGTGGATGCTGGAGTGGCGGTTGGCCGCCTATGAGCGCTGGCTGGCGATGGAGGAGCCGACCTGGGCGTCGGTGAAATACACGCCGGTCGACTATCAGGAGCTGTTCTACTACGCCGCGCCCAAGGAGAAGGTCGGGCTCAAGTCGCTGGACGAGGTCGATCCGGAAATCCTCGCCATCTATGCCAAGCTGGGCATCCCGCTGAAGGAGCAGGAGGTGCTGGCGGGCGTCGAGGGCGCGCCGCGCTACGCCGTGGACGCGGTGTTCGACAGCGTCTCGGTGGTCACCACCTTCAAGGCCGAGCTGGCGAAGGTGGGTGTGATTTTCATGCCGATTTCCGAGGCTTTGCGCGAGCATCCTGAGCTGGTGCGCAAATATCTGGGCTCGGTGGTGCCGGTCTCGGACAACTATTTCGCGGCCCTGAACAGCGCGGTCTTTTCGGACGGGTCGTTCGTCTACATCCCGCCGGGTGTGAAATGCCCGATGGAGCTGTCGACCTATTTCCGCATCAATGCCTCGAACACCGGGCAGTTCGAGCGGACGCTGATCATCGCCGACAAGGGCAGCTACTGCTCCTATCTGGAGGGCTGCACCGCCCCGATGCGCGACGAGAACCAGCTGCATGCGGCGGTGGTCGAGCTGGTCGCGCTGGATGACGCCGAGATCAAATATTCGACGGTGCAGAACTGGTACCCCGGCGACGCCGAGGGCAAGGGCGGCATCTATAATTTCGTCACCAAGCGCGCCGACTGCCGCGGCGACCGGTCGAAGGTGTCGTGGACCCAGGTCGAGACGGGCTCTGCGGTGACGTGGAAATATCCGTCCTGCATCCTCAAGGGCGAGGAGAGCTCGGGCGAATTCTATTCGATCGCCATCACCAACGGACATCAGCAGGCCGA
>JAIESL010000010.1 GCA_019746095.1 Caulobacteraceae bacterium | reverse complement strand
TGGTAGTTCACGCCCAGGCCGCCGATCAGATAGGCGGTGCCCTCCACGCCGGGATAGCGGCGATAGAGCATGTCGGGGTGGAAAAGGCCGTAGACCAGGGTGAAGACCCGCGACGCATTCCCGCCGACGTCCCAGCCGACCGAAATCCCCTGCCAGAATACCTCCTGCGAGGCCGACAGGTCCTTCATGTGCAGGGCTCCGCGGCCGTAGCGCAGGCCGACACCCGCGGCACCGGCAGCTTCTTCCCCGGCGATATAGGCGGTCGGGCGATCACCCTGTTCAGCGAAGATCCGCTCGATGGCGGCGCCGATGGCCTCGGCGGCGATGCCCAGTTCGCGCGAACCGGCGGCGATCAGCTCTTCCGACGTATAGGCCGGAGCCTGGCCGTCCGAGGCGATCGGATAGCCCGGATCGGACGCCTCCCCGACCGAGGCGCAGGCGGACAGGCCGGAGACGCCGGCGGTGGCGGCGAGGCCCGACAGGATCAGTTGGCGGCGATGCATGACGATTCTCTCTGTGCGGCGGGACACGGGAGCGTCACCGCATTTTGCGTCAGACTTGCGGCGGCAAGGTTAACGAGAGATTGCCGAACGGCGGCCCGGGCGGCTCAGCGCACCTTTGTCTGAGCCGTCAGCCAGTCCATCAGGGCCAGCAGGACGCCGGAACCGACGAAGGTCAGGTGAATGATCACCAGCCACATCAGCTGGGGTTCATCCAGGGGGGCCTCGGTCTCGCCGATCTCCATGAACCGCTTCAGCAGATGAATGCCGGAGATCGCTACGATCGAGGCGATCAGCTTCATCTTGAGGCCTGAAAAATCCACGGTCCCCATCCACGGCGGGCGGTCGGTGGTGTCGTCGATATCCAGTTTGGAGACGAAATTCTCATAACCCGAGAACAGGACGATCAGCAGCAGGTTTCCCGCGAGGGACAGGTCGATCAGGGTCAGGACGACCAGGATCACCTGCTCGCCGGTCATGGTGAAGGCCTGGGGCGCGTAATGGATCAGCTCGCGCGTGAACACGATGACCAGCATGGCCAGGGACACGATCAGCCCCAGGTACATCGGGGCCATCAGCCAGCGGGAGGCGAACAGCCCCCGCTCGAACCGGGTCTCGATCTGCGATTTCTTTCCCACGCTCAGCTCCTCAGGGTCGCGCCCAGCTTGCCTGCGGTGCCGACAATCCGGGCCGACAGGGCCTCGATTTCCGCTTCTGTCAGGGTGGCGTCCCGGGGCTGGATCGAGACCTCCAGCGCCACCGACTTCATGCCCTCGGGCACGCCCGCGCCGCGATAGACGTCGAACACCGACACGCCCGTGATCAGGGCCTTGTCGGCCCCGGCGACGGCGCGGACCAGGTCACCCACGGCCTTGCCGTCCTCGACCACGAAGGCGAAATCGCGGCTCAGGGGCATCAGATTGGCCAGCTGGGCCGACCCCCGGGCCTTGGACTTCTGACCGCGCGGCTCGGGCACGGCATCCAGAACGATCTCGAAGGCCAGCATGGGGCCGTCCGCGTCCAGAGCCCTGAGCACGCGCGGGTGCAGGGCTCCGAACTCGGCCATGATGGTCTTCGGACCCAGTTGCAGGCGTGCTGAACGTCCCGGATGCCACCAGTCGCGGTTCTGGCCCTGCACCAGCTGCAGCGAGGCCACGGGGGCGCCGAGGGCCTCCAGCAAGGCCATCAGGTCGCCCTTGAGGCCGAACAGGGCGTCTTCGCCTGCGCCACCCCAGTGACGCGCGGCGCGCGGGGCGATCAGGCCGGCGATGACGGTGCGCTGACCGGTCGGGCTGTCGTCAAGATAGATGGGGCCGATCTCGAACAGGGCGGCATCGGCATGGCCGCGCGCGGCATTGCGCGCCGCTGCCTGGATCAGATTGGGCAGGGCCGAGGGCCGCATACAGTCCAGATCGGCGGCGATCGGGTTCTCGACGCGCAGGGCGTCATCACCGCCGCCGAACAGGGCCGCCGTCGACTGTTTGGTGAAGGACCAGGTGACCGCCTCGGCATAGCCCATGGCCGCCAGTGCCCGACGGGCCAGGCGTACCCGGCCCTGACGCGGATTCAGCACGCCCTTCGACGGTGCGCCGAGATCGGGCAGGGGCGTGGACGGCAGGGCACCGTAGCCCTCGATCCGCGCGACCTCCTCGACCAGATCGGCCGGACCCTCGACGTCGCGACGCCAGGACGGCGGCGTCACGGTCCACGGGGTACCGCGCACGACCTCGAAGCCGAGCCGGGTCAGGATTTCCGCGATCCGGTCATCGTCCAGTGCCAGGCCGGTCAGTGAGGCGACCCGGGCCGGATCGAAGGGGAAGGCGGCGGGGTCGGCAGGGGCCTGCCCCGCCACCACGACCTCCGACGGCTCCCCGCCGCACAGGTCGAGGATCATCCGGGTGGCCAGTTCGAGGCCGGGCACGACAAAGGCGGGATCGACACCGCGCGCGAACCGGTACTGGGCGTCGGAGTTCAGGCTCAGGGTCCGGCCGGTCTGGGCCGTGACCAGGGGGTCGAACCAGGCGCATTCGACGAAGACGTCCGTGGTCTCGTCCGAACAGCCGGTGGACTCGCCGCCCATGACCCCGCCCAGGCCGATGCCCCGCTCGCCGCCCGCGTCGGCAATCACGCACATGGCCGGATCGACGGTGTAGGTCTTGCCGTCGAGGGCGATCAGATGCTCGGGCTCGCCCGTCTCCTGCGAGACCCGGCCGCCGCGCACGACGATCTCGCCGCCGGCCAGCCGGGCCGCGTCATAGACGTGGAGGGGGCGGCAGCGGTCATAGGCGACCAGATTGGTCACATCGACCAGCCGGTTGATCGAACGCAGGCCGATGGCGGTCAGCCGCCGCTGCAGCCACTCCGGCGAGGGGCCGTTCTTCACGCCGCGGATCAGCCGTCCGGCGAACACCGGACACATCTCGGGAGCGTCGATCCGCACGGTGATCGGCGAAACGAAGGTCCCGGGGACGGGCAGGATCGACGGGGTCTTCAACTGGCCGAGGCTGGCCGCGGCCAGATCGCGCGCGATACCCGCAACACCCAGCCAGTCGGGCCGGTTGGGCGTGACTTCGAAATCGATCACGGGTTCAGCGCCGAAGACGCCGGCCGCCGGGGTTCCCACGGTCAGGTCATCGGCCAATTCGAGGATGCCGTCGGACTCGTCCGCCAGCTCCAGCTCGGAGGCCGAGCACAGCATCCCGTTGGAGACCACGCCGCGCACCGGCTTCTCGACCAGGGTCACCCCCAGGCCGGGAACATAGGCCCCGATGGGCGCATAGATGGTGGTCAGGCCCGCACGCGCATTGGGCGCGCCGCAGACGATTTCCTTCATCCCGTCGACGGTCTCGACCTGGCAGACCTGCAGCCGGTCGGCATTGGGATGCTGTTCCGCCGAGACGATCCGCGCCACGGTGAAGGGGGCCAAAGCCGCGATCGGGTCATGGACCTCCTCGACCTCCAGCCCGGCCATGGTCATGGCGTCGGCCACGGCCGCCACATCGGCGTCCGTCTCGAGATGATCCTTCAGCCAGGAGAGGGTGAATTTCACGCGGGGGTTCCGGACGGATTGAAGAGGGCTGAGGCCGGGGCGATCCCGCCCTGGAGCTGTTCCAGCAGTTCATCCGAGCCGGTGAAGCCCACCTGGACGAACCGGCAGCGCTCGAAGCGGCAGTTGGCCACGCCGATCACGCCTGCAAGCTTGGTGTTGCTGAGCGGGCGATACAGCAGGTTCCGGACATCGGTCGTGGTGCCCATGGCACAGCTGTCGAAGACCGTCCCGGTCATGACGGCCATCACCGCCGGGCCCTCGATCACGCATTCGGTGAAGGTCTTGCCCTCGATGGCCATCTGGCCGGCGTTCCAGTGCTGCATGGCGAGCAGGGGAAGCCAGACGGCCTCCTTCTGGAAGCTGGTGCGCGCCACCAGGGCGCGGCCGGCGATCTCTTCCGGGGACAGGGTTGCAGTCGGCTCGGTCATGCTTGCGGGTCTCTCGATTTCATTTCTGGCCGTCAGCCGGAGGTCGTGACCTGTTCGATCAGCATCTTCAGCAGGGCCTCATTGCCGGTGATGCCGATGGTCTCGAACTGGCACCGGGTAAAGGTGCAGTTGCGCACCGGAATGGCTCCGATGGCCACATTGCCGAGCGGCTGGAACAGCATGTTGCGCATGTCGCCGCCGGTCGGGCCGAAATTGGTGCTGTCGAAAAACACGCCCTCGAGGACCAGCATCAGCGCCGGGCCCTCGATGGTGCAGTCGATGAAGGTACGGTCCTCGATCCGCACCCCGCCGCCGGCCCGGACGCTCGCGCGATAGAGGTCGAACAGGGAGAGGGTGCCGCCGCGGAATTCCTTCGCGAGCGGGTCCATGCTCCGGGTTGTCGCCGGGGGAGGCAGGGGCTGGTCAGTCATCAGGAAAGTCCGCTGGCGGGATTGGGCGCGGCGAAGGCGGAGAAGCCGTAGTGGGCCAGCCACCGGGTGTCGGCGTCGAACATGGGGCGCAGGTCGGGGATGCCGTATTTCAGCATGGCCAGACGATCCACGCCCATGCCGAAGGCAAAGCCCTGGAACTCGTCCGGGTCGATGCCGCAGTTCCGCAGCACATTGGGATGGACCATGCCGCAGCCGAGGATCTCCATCCAGCTGTCGCCCTGGTTCAGTTTCAGCTCACCGCCCGAGCGGTCGCAGCGGATGTCCATCTCGGCGGACGGCTCGGTGAAGGGGAAATGGTGCGGCCGGAAGCGGGCATCGACGCCGTCGACCTCGAAGAAGCGGGCAACGAAAGTCTCCAGCGTCCACTTCAGATGGCCCATGTGGATGTCGCGATCGATGACCAGCCCCTCGACCTGATGGAACATCGGCGTGTGGGTGGCGTCCGAGTCCTTCCGGAAGGTCCGGCCCGGGGCGATGATCCGGATCGGCGGCGTCTGGGTCATCATGGTCCGCACCTGCACCGGGCTGGTGTGGGTGCGCAGGACCTTGCGCTCGCCCGTCTCCGGGTCGGGGCGCAGGAAGAAGGTGTCGTGCATCTCCCGCGCCGGGTGTTTGGGCGGGAAGTTCAGCGCGGTGAAATTGTGGAAATCGTCCTCGACGTCCGGGCCTTCGGCGACGGCGAAGCCCATGTCGGCGAAGATGGCGATCATCTCGTCCATGACCTGCATGGTCGGATGCACCGAACCGGCGCGACGCGGACGCGATGGCAGGGTCAGGTCGACATGTTCGGCCTGGAGGCGCGCATCCAGCTCGGCGGCTTCCAGCCCAGCCTTGCGGGCCGCCAGCGCCGCCGACACCCGGTCGCGCAGGCCGTTGATCAGCGGCCCCTGTTCGCGCCGCTCATCCGGCGACAGGGCTCCCATGCCCTTGAGCAGGCCGGAGATGGAGCCGGACTTGCCCAGGGCCGCGACCCGCAGCTCCTCGACCGCCGCAGCGGTTTCGGCGCCGCCGATGGCGTTGATCAGGTCGAGTTCGAGTTGGGCGAGATCGGTCATTGTGCAGTCGTCTAGCGGGTGGGGCGCAAAGCAAAAAGCCCCCCGGCGCGGGCCGGAGGGCTTTTGCGTCTTCCGTTGCCGGAAAATCAGGCCTTCAGCGCCTCGCGGACCTTGTCGGCCACGGCCTTGAAGGCGACTTCGTCAGCGGCCATCGCGGCCAGGACCTTGCGGTCCAGCTCGATACCGGCCTCACCGAGGCCGTGCATGAACTGCGAATAGGTGAAGCCTTCCAGACGCGCAGCGGCGTTGATGCGCTGGATCCAAAGGGCGCGGAACGAGCGCTTCTTGTTGCGGCGATCGCGGTAGGCGTACTGGCCGGCACGATCGACGGCGGCCTTGGCGGTACGGATGGTGTTCTTGCGGCGGCCGTAGAAACCCTTGGCCTGCTTGAGAACCTTCTTGTGTCTGGCGTGGGAAACTACGCCGCGTTTGACGCGAGCCATGTCGCTATCCTTTCAAATTCAATGGGAAAATCAGGTCGTTACTGCGCGCGCCAATCAGGCGTACGGCATGTAGGACTTGATCTTCTTGGCGTCGGCGTCGGCCATGACCGAGGTGCCGCGGTTCTGGCGGATGTATTTGCTGTTGTGGCTGATCAAGCGGTGCCGCTTGCCTGCCACCCCGGCCTTGACCTTGCCAGTCGCCGTGAATTTGAAGCGCTTCTTGGCGCCCGACTTCGTCTTCAGTTTGGGCATTTTCACTCTCTTTTTGAGTGGGTTACCGGTTCTTCAGGCCTTGTGAGCCGTCGGATTGGAAACCCTGATGAGAACCGCCCAGGCATGCCTTTTAGCCCGGCGGTTCGGTACGCGAAGGCGCGGCTTCTAGGCCAGGCTGCGCGGGAAAGCAAGGCTGTGAAGGCCCGGCGTCAGTCCGCCGGGTTGTGTGCCTCCAGAAAGCGAAGGCTCTCGGCCAGCATTCGCTGACGCGTTTCGGCGCGCGAAAGCCAGTGATCCTCGCCCGAAAGCTCGATCATTTCGTGGGGCTTGCCGGCGGCGCGAAGGGCGGAGGCCATGACGCGGCTCTGGTCGATGGGCACCACCGTATCGTCGCGCCCGTGCATCAGCATGACAGGGACTCCGACCTGGTCGGCCAGTCTTGCCGGAGACAGGGCATCCAGGGACCGGTCACCCGCGCTTTCCACGCCCATGAACCGGTTCCAGTAGCGGACGGACTGGTTGTCACGGCGGGCACCCTGCTGGGCTTCCCACTCCAGCATGCGGCGCAGGTCCGATACCCCCGCCACCGAGACGGCACAGCGGTAGGCCGACCGGTCGATGGTCGCGCCCGCCAGTGCCGCATACCCGCCATAGGAGGCTCCGACGATACAGACCCGGGCCGGGTCGACGATGCCCTCCCCGGCCAGCCAGCGGACGCCGTCCGACAGGTCGGTCTGCATCTTTCGGCCCCACTCGCCATAGCCGGCCTCGATGAAGGCCTGGCCATAGCCGCTTGAGCCGCGGAAATTGGCCTGAAGCACCGCATAGCCGCGCGAGGCCATCGCCTGGGCCCACCAGTCGAAGCCCATGACGTCCCGCGCCTCCGGCCCGCCGTGCGCCAGCACGATCAGGGGCAGGTCCTTCGGGTCTGTCACCCCGGGCGGGGTGGTCAGATAGCCCCGGATTTCCAGCCCGTCCGCGGCTGTGTAACGGATCGGGCGCACCGCTCCGACCCGGTCGGCGGTCACGGCGGGGTAGGTCTCGCCGATGATGCTCGACGACCGCGCGTCGAGGTCGACCACATGGTAACCGCCGGAATCGCCTGACCCGCCGGACATGACCACCAGGGTCCGGAGATCGTCGCTCCAGGAGACGAGTTCCGGTGCCCTGCCGACGAAGGCGCGGGACACCGTCGACCATATCCGCGCGGCGGCCGGGTCGATGAAGGCATATTCGGTTCCCTCCTCGCCGATGCGCCCGCTGCCGATCAGCAGCTGCGAGCGGGGATGATGGATCAGGAAGGTGGGGTGGGCGTCAAAACTCAGTCGCGTCCATTCCCCGGTCGCCACATCGACCTCGAAGACGTCATTGAGGGCCTCCTCGGACGTCTCGCCGTCCGGGCCCTCGACCGTCGTGGTGCCGGCCAGATCGGGGCGCTTTGCATTGACCAGCACCGTCCCGTCCGTCCGGCCGAGGCCGAGCAGGGAGGGCGGATCCAGGGGTGCGGTGGTCATCCACCCCAGACGCAGCCGTTCGCCGGGCTCGGCGATATAGAGGGTCCACTGCCTGCGCCGTTCGTCATACTCGGACCGGGCGATCAGACTCCCGTCGGAACTGAGCACATCGGTCTCGACGTCGAAATCGGACCGGACCAGCATGCGGGTGCTGCCCGAGGCCGGATCAAATCCGTACAGATTGATCTCACTGGCGCTGACGTTGAAGCCTGCCACGAACAGGCGCGCGCCGGCCGGCGTCTGCCGCACCATCGGCTGGCCCACCATGATCGGCCACATGCCGGGCACATCGCCGAAGACCTGTCGCATGGGGCGACCGGTCAGGTCGTGAATCTGCCCCATCACGAACTCGGTCTTTGACACGCCGAACAGGGGGATCGACTGGGTCGTCGAGGTGGTGGACAGCACCGCGTTCTCGCCCACCCACTGCAGGTCGCGCACCTTTGCGCCCCCGACCCGGGCTCCCGTAAGCAACTGACCGTCCGCGAGCCGGGTCACGAGCATGGCGCGCTGATCTCCGGCCACGGTGACATAGGCGAGGCGATCCCCGGAAGGCGATATCTGGACGTACTCGATCGCCGGCAGTGCCCCATAGGCCTCCAGCGGCGCGACGTCCTGGGCCCGGGCGACCGTCGACCCAAGGCCCGAGGCCAGCGTTACCCACGCCGCCGCCAGGGCCGCATTCCGTACGATCATCAGTGACTCTCCCCCGGGACCCGGGTCCCGGCACCGACAGTGGAGGCAGATGGCATCGCTATCAAGGGTAGTGGCGCAACGGGATCGGTTCAGCGGGTTGTGCCGGTTCCGGACGAGGCCGGTCTGCGACTAGGCCGGGTTCTCTGCGGACGGCCCGGGGCCCGGAGCCGCCTGCCGCTTGCGGAAGGCCCGTCCGGCATTGGTCGCCATCACCGCTGCAGGAACCGTCAGGGCGGCACCAATGATCAGGGGCCAGTCGTGGCCGATCTGCGAGAAGATGGCCCCGGCGATGATCGGACCGAAGATCCGGGCGATCGAACTGGAGGCCATGTTCAGCCCCAGCATGGCCCCCTGGCGATCGGGATCGACCGAACGCGAGATCAGGGCCGAGATATTGGGCATGGTCATCGCCATGCCGGAGGCCCCCACCGCCATGATCACCGGCACCAGCCAGTCGGCATCGGGCAGCAGGCGGCTGGCGAAGACCTGGGCGATCAGGCTGGACCCGAACGTCAGGCAGCCGACCGCCAGCACGCGGGACTCACCGAACCGGCGCGCCAGCCGGCCGGCCAGCAGCCCCTGGCAGATGACCGAGACGACACCAACGACCATGAAGCACAGGCCGACCTCGCGCGCGGTCCAGCCGTAGCGGGCCTCGGTCCAGAAGCCGAAGGTCGATTCCCAGCCCGAAAATCCGGCCATATAGATCAGGGTGACCAGCAGCACCCGCGACACCACCGGATTGTCCACGGCGTCCCGCACCCCGCCGAGAAAGGCCGGGCGCGGCGCGGCAGGATCGGCCTTGACCCGGCTCTCCTTGAGCAGGACGGCGACGCCGAGCGCCGCCATCAGGCACAGGCCGGAGGCGGTGAAGATCGGCAACTGATAGCCCAGCGTCCCCAGGTCAGGCCGGGTCAGCAGCCCACCGATCGCCGGGCCGAAGATGAAGCCGAGGCCGAAGGCGGCTCCGATCAGCCCCATCCGGCCGGCGCGCAGCTCGGGCGGGGTCACGTCCGCCACATAGCCCTGCGCCGTCGAGACATTGCCCGCGCCCAGGCCGGTGAACAGCCGCACCGCGATCGCCAGCCAGATGTTGGGCACGAAGGCCAGCGCCAGATAGCCGGCGGCATTGGCCAGGATGGTGATCATCAGCACCGGCTTGCGTCCGATCCGGTCGGACAGCCGGCCCCAGAAAGGCTCGGCGACGAACTGGCCCAGGGAATAGGCGGAGAACATGATCGCCACCTGCCAGGGCGGCGCATCCAGGGTCTGGCCATAGAAGGGCAACAGCGGAATGACGATGCCGAAGCCGACCAGGTTGATGAACACCACCCCGAACAGGACGAACAGCGCCGATCGCGACGGAGGCTTGGGCAGGGCGGCTGACGTCACAGGGCGGTACTCGGGCGGGAGGCGGTCCCTGTGTCAGCCAGATCGCGCAGGCGCGCAAGGCGAAGCTGGAAAACGAAAACGCCCCGGCCGTTTCCGGTCGGGGCGTCTCGAAGTTGGCAGGGCGTCGCAGCTATTTCGGCGCCAGGATCATGATCATCTGGCGGCCTTCCATACGCGGGGCGTATTCGACCTTGGCGATGTCCTCGAAATCGGCCTGGACCTTGTTGAGCAGCTTCATGCCCAGTTCCGGGTGGGCCATTTCACGGCCGCGGAAGCGCAGGGTCACCTTGACCTTGTCACCCTCGTCGAAGAAGCGGTGCATGGCCTTGGCCTTCACCTCATAGTCGTGGGTGTCGATGTTGGGGCGGAGCTTGATCTCTTTCAGCTCGACGACCTTCTGGCGCTTGCGCGCCTCGGCCTTCTTCTTCTGCTCCTGGAAGCGGAATTTGCCGTAGTCGAGGATCTTGCAGACCGGCGGCTCCGAGGTCGAGACGATCTGAACCAGATCCATGCCGGCCTCTTCGGCGGCTTCGAGCGCGGCTGACGTCGGCATGACGCCCTGTTTCTCGCCGTTCTGATCGATGAGCAGAACGCGCGGCGCGCGGATATCGTGGTTCATGGGCGGCCCGTCCTTGACGGGCGGCTGGTTCATCGGACGGCGAATGAGCGTCGGTTCCTTGTGTGGATGAAGAGTCGTGGAATGAGGCTTGGAAGTTAAGGCGGCGTTCTGACGAACGGGAGCGCGCGACGGATCGCGGCGTTCCCCTCCTCCGGCCTATATGACCGCGAAAGCCCCGGTCTTCAAGGTTTGCGCGCGGTGCGGCCGTCGATGAAGGCGTCGTGCAGGTCGAGAACGGCCTCAAAGACACGGTCCACGGTCAGGTCCTCGATCGGCGCAAACGCGCCGCGGGTCTCATTGGAGGCCGCCATCCGGGTACGAGGTCCCCAGGGGCCGTACAGCCACCACTCCGTCGGGCCGAACAGGCCCAGTGTGGGCCGGCCCAGGGCGGCGGCCACATGCATCAGGCCGGAATCATTGCCGACGAACAGGTCTGCGGCGTCGATCGCTGCGGCCGAGGCCAGGATGTCACCCTTGCCGACGAAGTCGATCCCGCGCGGCCCTGCGGCCTCCAGGGCCGGGGTCGCCGGGGGGCGGTCGCCGGGTCCGCCCACGGGCATGAAGCGCCAGCCGTCGAAGCGGGGCTCGGCCTTGAGCCGTTCGACCAGCTGGCCCCAGCGCTCGGCAGGCCAGCTCTTGCCGGGCTGATGGGCGATCGGGGCCAGGGCGATGATCGGGCCGGAGCCGCTGCCGGCCGCCAGCTGTGGGTCGATCACCGCCCGGCAGTCGGCGACGGCCCGGGCGTCGAGGAAGATTTCAGGGTCCAGAGGGGCCGGAGCCCCCATCATGCGCGAGACCATCTCGACCTTGCGCAGGCCGGTTTCCCAGCCGCGGTTGTAGACCACCCGCCGCTTCGCCGGGATCAGATAGCTGAGCGCCGAGCCCCGGATGTCGATGACCAGGTCCCAGCGTGTGCCGACCACCTGACGCCACAGGTCGAACCAGTGTCCGGCCATCTTCTTCTTGTCGAGGATAATGACCCGCTCGACGTCCGGCGCGGACCGGAAAAAGGGGGCCGGCGGTCGGCCGCAGGCCACGGTGATCCTGGCACCCGGCACCTGCCGCGCAATCTCCCGGATCACGCCGGAGGATATGACGCAGTCGCCGATGCGGTTAGAAGTGACGAACAGGACCTTCCTGGCTGTCTTGGAATCTGTCACGCGGGTTTGGCCTTCGCTTCGCTGTCCGGGGTTCGCTACCAGTCCACGATGACTTGCGCGAGAGGAGCCGCGTATGGATGACATCCAGTATCTGACCTGCCGGGGGGGCGAGACCCTGGCCTGGCGCCGTGTCGAGGGCGACGGCCCGACCGTGGTCTGGATCGGCGGCTTCCGCTCGGACATGGAGGGGACCAAGGCCATGGCCCTGGACGCCGCCGCCCGCGCCCGGGGCTGGGACTATGTCCGCTATGACCATTTTGCCCATGGCAAGTCCTCAGGCGACTGGCGCAAGGCCACGATCGGGCGCTGGCGGGAGGATGCGATCTGCATGATCGACAGCCTCAAGGGGCCGGTGGTTCTGGTCGGCTCGTCCATGGGCGGCTGGGTCGCCCTGCTGGCGGCCCTGGCGCGGCCGGGGCGGATGGCCGGCCTGGTGTTGATCAATCCGGCCCAGGACTTCACCGAACGGCTGATGTGGCCGGGCCTCGCCGACCACGAACGCCAGACCATCCTGCGCGACGGCGAAATCACCATCGTCGAGGAGGGGTTCGGGGAATATGTCCTGACCCTGACCATGTTCGAGGAGGGGCGGGACTGGCTGCTGCTGGGCGCCCCCCTGCCGATCGCCGCTCCGGTCCACATCTTCCAGGGCCGGGCCGACGATGTCGTGCCCTGGCGGCACTCGACCGCCCTGGTGGAGCGTCTGGTCGGCGGGGATGTACGCCTTGACCTGATCGAGGGCGGTGACCATCGCCTCTCCAGCCCCGACGATCTGGAGCGACTGATCGAGGCGGTTGAACGAATGCGGCTTCAGGCGTTTACTTGAGGCCCCCATCGCAAGGAGTTCTCGCCATGCGTTTTCTGACCCTCACCGTCCCCGCCGCCCTCCTGCTCGCGCTTTCCGCCTGCGCCTCGACCGCGGGCTCAAGCCGCTACAATGACGAGCTGCAGAAATTGTCCGATGACTGCCAGGCGCGCGGCGGAATCCTGTCGCCCAGTGGCGTGCAGACCGGCCGCCCGCAGACCGACAATGTCTGCCGCATCACCGGCGGTGCCTCGCGGCTGACCACCGGCGGCTGATTACAGCAGGGCGGTGATCGCCGCCCGCGCCGCTTCCCCGAGGTCCGGACGCTTCAGCGCCAGGGCGACATTGGCCCGCAGCAGGCCGATCTTGTCGCCGCAGTCGTGGGTCACGCCCTCATATTCGACTGCGGTGAAGGTCTGGTCCTTCATCAGCCGGGCCATGCCGTCGGTCAGCTGGATCTCGCCGCCTGCGCCGCGCGGCTGGTTTTCCAGAATGCCGAAGATTTCCGGCTGGAGGATATAGCGCCCCGCGATCGACAGGTTCGACGGTGCCTCGCCCCGGGGCGGCTTCTCGACCATGCCCTTCATCCGGATGTGGCGGCCGTCGCGGGTCTCGGGATCGACGATGCCGTATTTGTGGGTCTCGCTCTCCGGCACCGCCTCGACGCCGATGACATTGCCGCCGACCTGCGCATAGACGTCGGCCAGTTGCTTCAGGGCGCCCGGCCGGGAATCCACGATGACGTCGGGCAGCAGCACGGCGAACGGCTCATCGCCGATGATGTCACGCGCGCACCAGACCGCGTGGCCGAGGCCCAGCGGCTGCATCTGGCGGGTGAAGCTCATCTCGCCGGCCGTGGCCAGTTCGGCGATCATGGCGTCGAGGATCTCGGTCTTGCCCTTGGCCAGCAGCTGGGCTTCCAGCTCGACCTGGTGGTCGAAATAGTCCTCGATGGCCCCCTTGGAGCGCCCGGTGACGAAGACGATATGCTCGATCCCGGCCTCGCGCGCCTCTTCTACGATATAGCTCAGGATCGGCCGGTCGACGACGTTCAGCAGCTCCTTGGGCGTGGTCTTGGTGCCGGGCAGGACACGGGTTCCCAGGCCGGCGACGGGCAGGACGGCCTTGCGGAGGCGACGGGCGGAAGTGGTCATGCGGATTCCTGAACGGCGGGCCGGGACAGTCTAGGGCATCCCGTCGCGGAAGCGATCACTCGACGGTGACGGACTTGGCCAGATTGCGCGGCTGGTCGACGTCCGTGCCCTTCTGGACCGCCGTGTAATAGGCCAGCAGCTGTACCGGAATGGCATAGATCAGCGGGGCGATCAGCGAATGGCATTCCGGGGCGTCCACCCGGCGGATGCCGGCCCCGTGCGGATCGGGGGCGGACTTCGGCGCGATCATGATCACCGGACCACCGCGCGCGGCCACTTCCTGCAGGTTGGAGGCGGTCTTTTCGAACACCTCGTCCAGCGGGGCCAGGGCCACGATCGGCGTGTATTCGTCGACCAGGGCGATCGGCCCGTGCTTCAGTTCGCCGGCGGCATAGCCCTCGGCGTGGATATAGCTGATCTCCTTCAGCTTCAGCGCCCCCTCCATGGCCAGGGGGAACATCGCCCCGCGACCGAGGAAGAGGACATCCGTGGCCTTGGCGATGTCCTGGGCGACGGCCTTGAGGTCGTCCTCCATCCGCATGGCCTCGGCGATCAGGCGCGGGGCCTCGAACAGGGCCTTGACCAGTTCGGCCTCCCGGGCGGCGTCGATCACCCCGCGCTGGACACCGGCAGCCACGGCGAGGGCCAGCAGGGCGGCGACCTGGGCAGTGAAGGCCTTGGTCGAGGCGACCCCGATTTCCGGCCCGGCATGGGTCGGCCACAGGGTCTCGGCCTCGCGGGCCATGGACGAGGAATGGACATTGACCAGGGCGGCGGTGCGCAGACCCTTGGACTTGCACCAGGACAGGCTGGCCAGGGTGTCGGCGGTCTCGCCCGACTGGCTGACCGCGACGGCCAGGGTACCCGGCGTCAGGGCCGGCTGGCGATAGCGGAACTCGGACGCGATCTCGACGTCGCAGGGCAGGTTGGCCAGCTTCTCGAAGGCATAACGTCCGATCTGCCCGGCATAGAAGGCGGTGCCGCAGGCGATGATCTGCAACCGGTCGATGGCGGCGAAATCGGCGGAATCCGTCTTGGCCCTGCCGTTCACGAAGTCGAGGTAGTGCGACAGGGTGTGCTGGACGCTGTCGGGCTGTTCATGGATCTCCTTCTCCATGAAATGCCGGTACTCGCCCTTCTCGACCAGGGCGGATGAGGCCGAGACCTGGACGATCGGCCGTTCGACGGGGTTGCCGCCGACATCGAACATCCGCGCTCCGTTGCGGTCGATGCCGACATAGTCGCCCTCTTCCAGATAGGAGATTTTCTGGGTGAAGGGGCCGACCGCCAGGGCGTCCGAGCCGAGGTACATCTCGCCCTCACCCCAGCCGACCACCAGCGGGCTGCCGCGCCGGGCCCCCAGGATCAGGCCGTCCTCGCCCTCGATCAGCACGGCCAGGGCATAGGCACCGGTCAGCCGGTCCAGCACGCTCTTGAAGGCCACCATGGGGTCATTGGCCGTCTCCAGCGCCCGATCCAGCGCATGGGCGACCACCTCGGTGTCGGTCTGGCTTTCGAAGGTGTGGCCCTCGGCGGTCAGTTCGGCCTTCAGCTCGGCGAAATTCTCGATGATGCCGTTGTGGACCAGCACGACCCGGCCCGCCTTGTGCGGATGGGCATTGGCGGTGGTCGGAGCCCCGTGGGTGGCCCAGCGGGTGTGGCCGATACCGATCGTGGCGTTCAGCGGCTCGGCCAGCAGCACGGCTTCCAGCTCGCGGATCTTGCCCTTGGCGCGGCGGCGCTCGATGCGGCCATCGACGAGGGCGGCGACGCCCGCGGAATCATAGCCCCGGTATTCCAGCCGCTTCAGGCTGTCGATCAGCCGGGGAACCGCCGGGCCTGTCCCGGTCACGCCGATGATGCCGCACATGGATTGGACCCTCGAAAAATCTGGATTCCCGCGCTTTGCGCACGGACGGGTAACGGTCTAAGCCGACCCTGGCTGTCAGGCGCCGGTTTAGGCGACGGGCGGCCCCGATTGCACCTAAAAAGCGGTTTCGCAAGATTTCTGCGTGGCCGGAGGCGAAGGACACGACGCTTGGGCGAGAGACATTATTTCGGCACTGACGGCATCCGCGGTCGCGCCAACACCCATCCGATGACCCCGGAGGTGGCCCTTCGCGTGGGGCTGGCGGCCGGTCGTCTGTTCATGTCCGCCGACAATCGCCGCCATCTGGTGGTGATCGGCAAGGACACCCGCCTGTCCGGCTATATGGTCGAGCCGGCCCTGGTGGCGGGCTTCTGCTCCGCCGGGATGGACGTGCGCACCTTCGGCCCGCTGCCGACGCCGGGCGTGGCCATGATGACCCGCTCGATGCGGGCCGACATCGGGGTGATGATCTCGGCCTCGCACAACTCCTATCTGGACAACGGCATCAAGCTGTTCGGCCCGGACGGCTACAAACTGTCCGACAAGGTCGAGCAGAAGATCGAGTCGATGATGGACGAGGACCTCGGCGCCGGCCTGGCCCCGGCCGACCAGCTGGGCCGTGTTCGTCGCATCGACGACGCCCAGGCCCGCTATGTCGAGATCGCCAAGGCCAGCTTCCCCAAGGGCATGAGCCTGCAGGGCCTGCGCGTGGCCGTAGATTGCGCCAACGGCGCCGGCTACAAGGTCGCCCCGACCACCCTCTATGAACTGGGGGCCGAGGTCTGCGCCGTGGGCGTCGAGCCCAATGGCCTGAACATCAACGCCGACTGCGGCTCGACCCATCCCGAGACCCTGGCCGAGGCGGTCAAACGCTATCGTGCCGACATCGGCATCGCCCTGGACGGCGACGCCGACCGGCTCATCGTCTGCGACGAGCGGGGCCAGATCATCGACGGCGACCAGATCATGGCCATGATCGCCCTCGACTGGGCCAAACGCGGCATGCTCAAGGGCGGCGGCGTCGTCGCCACCGTCATGTCCAACCTCGGGCTGGAGCGCCGCCTGAACGCCGAGGGCCTGACGCTGGAGCGGACGAAGGTCGGCGACCGCTACGTCATGGAGCGTATGCGCGAAGGCGGTTTCAACCTCGGCGGCGAACAGTCCGGCCACATCATCCTTCACGACCACGCCACCACCGGCGACGGCCTGATGTCCGCGCTTCAGGTGCTGGCGGTGCTGGTCGAGAGCGGCCGTCCGATGAGCGAACTGGCGAAACAGTTCGAGACCGTGCCGCAAAAGCTGGAAAACGTCCGCTACACCTCAGGCAAGCCGCTGGAGACCGCCGGCGTCAAGGCCGCCATCGCGGACGCCGAGGCGCGGCTCGCGGGCGTGGGCCGTCTGCTGGTCCGCCCGTCCGGCACCGAGAAACTGATCCGCGTCATGGCCGAGGGCGATGATGCGAAGCTGGTCAAGTCGGTGGTGGCCGATGTGGTCGCGGCAGTGAAGGCGGCGGGGTAGGCTCCCCGCAACTCAACGATGGAACCCGCCGCCGGACCGGCGCAGTCTGCCCGGATGATTCCCGCCCGTCCGTCCGGCGTCCTCGCCCTGATCCCCGGCCTGATCGCCTGTGTGGCGGTCGCCCTGACGGCGGTCGCCGTCCAGGCGCTGGAGGTGCGGCTGTTCGGGCGCGGCTGGATCGACGCCATCGTCCTGGCCATCCTGATCGGGGCCGCGATCCGCAGCGTCTGGACCCTGCCCGTCCTGCTCCGGCCCGGCATCGACTTCAGCGCCCGCACCCTGCTCGAGGTCGCCGTGGTCCTGCTGGGGGGCTCGGTCAGCGCCGCGACCGTTATCGCCATCGGCCCCGGCCTGCTGGCGGGCACGGCGTTGATCGTGGTCCTCGCCCTGGCCGTCAGCTACGGCATCGGCCGTCTGCTGCGCCTGCCGCACCGGATGGCGGTGCTGATCGCCTGCGGCAATGCCATCTGCGGCAACTCCGCCATCGCCGCCGTCGCCCCGGTGATCGATGCCGACGCCGAGGATGTCTCGGCCGCCATCGCCTTCACCGCCGTGCTGGGCATAGCGGTGGTGCTGCTCCTGCCCCTGCTCGGCGAGGCGCTGCGGATGACCGACGTCCGCTACGGCGTGCTCGCCGGCCTGACCGTCTATGCCGTGCCCCAGGTGGTAGCCGCGACCCTGCCCGTTGGGGCCGTGGCCAACCAGGCCGGGACCCTGATCAAACTGGTGCGGGTGCTGATGCTGGGACCCGTCTGCCTGGGTCTGGCGATCCTGACCGCGGTCCGCCGCCGTGAGGGCCAGGCTGCCGCGCCGGCGACGCGCGGCCTTTCCCTCCGGCATCTGGTCCCCTGGTTCATCATCGGCTTCCTGCTTATGATGGTCGCGCGTTCGCTGGGCCTTATCCCGGCTGCCGTCGTACCGGGACTCGCCCAGGCCGCAGCGGTCCTGACCGTCCTGTCCATGGCCGCCCTCGGCCTCAGCACCGACGCCCGGGCCGTGGCCCGCTCCGGGGTCCGTATCGCCTCGGTGGTGGTCCTGTCGCTGCTGGCGCTGCTCGGTCTGGCGCTCGGCCTGATCTATCTGCTGGCGCTGATCTGAAGGCCGGACAGGCGGTCGGCCAGCCCCTCGATCCGTTTGCGGATGTCCGGCACGGCGATGGTTTCCCAGAAGGCCGCCCGCGCCGGCGGGCCCAGCACGAACAGCCGTGGATCGGGCCGCCCTTCGGCATCCAGCACCCGCCCGTCCGTGTCGAGTTCCAGCCCCAGTTTCAGCGGGTCCAGCCGCGCCCGACCGGCGGCGATCAGGGGACCGAACAGGGGGTCGGCCGCGGTGTCATGGGCCGGGCCGGAGCAGTCGATCAGCCAGCGCCCGCCCAATCCGGGTCGGTCACCGCCGCCCCGGGCGCTCCAGTCCACCGTCACGCCCTCCGGCGTTGCCTCGACCCGGCGGACCCGGCCCGCGACGATCCGCAACCGCCCATCGGCCTCCAGCGCGGCCAGGGCTGCCGCGACCGGGGCGGCGATCCGGTGACGGTGCACATCCCACCAGGGCCGCAGATGGCGCAGCCAGCGCGCGCGGGTCGCCGTGTCGGCCTGGACCCAGAGGTCGCCGGTGATCGGGCGCAGCCCCTCCATCACCCCGCGCCAGTCGCCGTCCCGCGCCAGTCGTCGGGCCTCGGCCAGCCGCTTCGACGGGGCACCCGAGGTCAGGGCACCGGTCGGGGGCAGGGGCGCGTCGGGGGTTACCCCATGCGCCCGGGGCGAAAGCCCATGCCGTGACAGGGCTGTCGCCCGTCCCGTCCAGCCAAGCGCCGACAGCCACAGCACCATATCGACCATGGTCAGGCCCGCACCGATCAGGACGACGTCATCCTGCGCCCCGATCCGCTCCAGCGCCCCCGGTTCCCAGGGGTTACCGATGACCCGTGCGTGGGTGCCTGTCGCTCTCGGGGGCGGATTGCCCGTGGCCAGAACGACCGCCCCGGCCTCGATCGTCCGACCTTCCGCCAGCCGCACCCGCGTACCATCGATGGCGGCGGCCTCGCCGGTCACGCGCTCGATCCGTCCAGGGTGCGCGGCCTCCGTCGCCGCCAGCCGGTCCTGCACATAGAGGCCGTACAGCCGGCGGGGTGCAAAGCCCCCGGGATCGGCGTGGTCCGGATGGTGGGCCTCGAGCCAGCGTACGAATTCGTCCGGCCGTCCGTCGACCGCGCCCATCCGGTCCGCCCGGACGTTCAGCACATTGCCGTCGAACGGCGTGGCATAGGCCAGTCCCGGTCCGAAGGTCCCGGTCCGGTCGATCAGACTGGAGGCGACGCCACGTTCAGCCAGTCTTGCGGCCAGCATGGCACCGGAAAACCCGCCGCCGACGATCGCCACCCGCCTTCCGTCGTCGGACATGCTTTCTCTCCGGTCGGGCTCAGAGTTCCTGATTATAGGCCGAGATCTCCGGGTATCTGGCCAGCCGCGGCTTCACCTCATCCCGGAAGAGCGCGCGCATGTCCGACTCCGAGCGCATGCTCTCGACCACCACCACCAGTTCCGGCTTGTTGGATGAGGCCCGGACCAGCACCCAGGATCCGTCCTCCAGATGCACCCGCACCCCGTTGACGGTGATGGTCTCGACGATCTTCCGCCCCAGGATCGAGCCGCCGGCTTCGGCCAAGGCCTGATATTCGGCCACGATCCGCTCCAGCACCCCGTATTTCAGCTCGTCATCGCAATGCGGCGACATGGTCATGGAGGTCCAGGCATCGGGCAGGGCCGCCTTCAGCTGCGACAGCTTTTTCCCCGGATTGCGGTCCAGCATGGCCAGCACGGCCCCGGCGGCGACGATGCCGTCGTCATAGCCGCGGCCCAGCGGCGCATTGAAGAAGAAATGGCCCGACTTCTCGAACCCGGCGAGCGCGCCCAGTTCGGCGGTCTTGCGCTTGATATAGCTGTGGCCGGTCTTCCAGTAGACGACGTCTGCACCGTTGGATTTGAGCACCGCGTCGGTCTTGTACAGGCCGGTCGATTTCACATCGACTACGAAGGTCGCATTGGCGTGCAGGGCTGACAGGTCGCGGCCCAGCATCAGGCCGATCTTGTCGGCATAGATCTCCTCGCCCGTGTCATCGACCACGCCGCAGCGGTCGCCGTCGCCGTCGAAGCCCAGGGCCAGATCGGCCCCGGTCTCGCGCACCCGGGCCGCCATCTGCATCAGCATGGCGTGGTCTTCGGGGTTCGGATTGTATTTGGGGAAGGTCCAGTCGAGGTCGGTGTCCATCTCGATGACCTCGGCCCCCATCCGGCGCAGGGCCTCGGGGGCGAAGGCCCCGGCCGTGCCGTTGCCGCAGGCAGCCACGACCTTGATCGGCCGGCTCAGCTTTACCTTGGCGGTGATCTCTTCGAGATAGCGTTCGCGGAACCCCTCGACCCGCGTCAGCGACCCGCCCGGGCGGCTCACGCCCTCGCCATTGAGGACGATGTCCTTCAGCCGCCCGATCTCGTCGGGGCCGAAGGTCAGGGGCGGATTGGCCCCCATCTTGACCCCGGTCCAGCCGTTCTCATTGTGGCTGGCCGTGACCATGGCCACGCACGGTGCGTCGAGGGCAAACTGGGCGAAATAGGCCGTCGGCGACAGGGCCAGGCCGATGTCCAGCACCTCCATCCCGCCTTCCAGAAGGCCGAGGGTCAGAGCCTGTTTCACGCTCAGCGAATAGGAGCGGAAATCGTGCCCGACGACGATCCGGGGCCGCTGGCCGATCTCATGGACATAGGTCGCCAGCCCGAGGCCGAGCGCCTGGATGCCCAGCAGATTGATCTCCTTCTCCAGGATCCAGCGCGCATCGTACTCGCGGAACCCGGTCGCCTTGACCAGCGGCACGGTCTCGTAGTCGGCGGTGTTGGGGCGCAGGTCTGAACGGGGCTTTTGCATCGGGAGCCTTGGGAGAGACGGGGATCAGCGTGGCTATAGGGCACCGGGTGGTGCCCGGACAACAACGCCCATGGTGCCGCAAGGCTGCCAGCGACCGATCGCCGCCCCCTCGTCTTGACCCGCGTCGCCGCCGGTCCTACCCCCAACAGGCTGTCCGGAGACCTGAATGCCCCGCCTGATCCTGCTGCGCCACGGCCAGAGCCAGTGGAACCTCGACAACCGTTTCACCGGCTGGGTCGATGTCGACCTCACCGCCGAGGGCGAGGCCCAGGCGCGCCGCGCGGGCGAACAGATCGCCGCTGCCGGGTTCAAACCCGCCGTCATGTTCACCTCGGTCCTGAAGCGGGCGACGCGGACGGGGGCCCTGGCCCTAGACTCCGCCGGGCTGCGCGATGTGCCGGTGATCAAGGACTGGCGACTGAACGAGCGGCACTACGGCGGGCTGACCGGACTGGACAAGGCCGAGACTGCGCGGCTGCACGGCGAGGATCAGGTGAGGATCTGGCGTCGCAGCTATGATATTCCGCCTCCGCCCCTGGCCCCGGGCGGCGAGTGGGATTTCGCCGGTGACCCCCGCTATGCCGGCCAGGTCATTCCCGACACGGAAAGCCTCAAGACCACGCTCGACCGGGTCCTGCCCTATTGGGACCAGGCCATCGCCCCGCGCCTGTCCGCCGGCGAGGACGTCCTGATCGCCGCCCACGGCAACTCCCTGCGGGCCATCGTCAAACACCTGTTCGCCGTGCCGGACGACCGGATCGTCGATGTCGAGATTCCGACCGGCAATCCGCTGGAGATCGACCTCGACGCCGGTCTGCGGCCCGTCGCCGCCCGTTATCTGGACGCGGGCAGGGCGGCTGCCCTGCCGCCGCTGGGAGCCGGCGCATGACCTCGGCGCAGCAGGAGTCCGACGATATCCGCTTCATGGGCCGGGCCATTGCCCTGGCCAAGGACCGCATGGGCCAGACCTGGCCCAATCCGGCGGTCGGCTGCGTGATCGTCAGGGACGGCGAGGTGGTCTCGGAGGCCGCCACGGCCCCGGGGGGACGGCCGCATGCCGAGGAACAGGCCGCGCCCGCCGCCGGCGAGCGGGCGCGCGGTGCCACCGCCTATGTGACCATGGAGCCCTGCGGTGCCCGGTCCTCGGGTCGCACCTCCTGCTCCCACTTCCTGATGGACTCGGGTGTCAGCCGCGTCGTTGTCGCCGCGGTCGATCCCTCGCCCTTCGCCTCGGGCCGCGGCGTCGAACGGCTGAAGAAGGCCGGGTTGCAGGTCGAGACCGGCCTGCTCGCGCCCGAGGCGGCGGTCCTCTACGAAGGCTATCTGCACCGGGTCGAGACCGGCCGGCCGATGGTCCGGATCAGCGCCGACGGCGTGGGCTTCGACGCCCGTTTCGCCGCCTCGGCCAAGGCAGACCTGACCACCGAACTCAAGCGGCTGGGCGAGGCCGGCTACACCCGCGTCTGGGTCAGCCCCGGCGAACTGGCCGACGCCCTGGCGGAACAGGGCCTGCTGACCCTCTAGGGCTGCAGGGGGGTGACGGCCCCCAAGCACCGGTCACCCCGTGCCCCACACACGCTTCCTTAAGCGGAGGCGTGCCATATCGGGATCATGTCGGGGAATACCGCCAAGACCGCTGCCAGAAGGCGCATCGATCAGACCGAGCTGGACGCCATCTGCGCCCGGCACGACCGCCTGTGGCAGGCCAAGCCGGGCGGTGCCCGTGCGGTCCTGGCCTGGCTGGATCTTTCCGGCCTGTCGCTCAGGGGCCGCAACCTGGCCGATGCTGACTTCGCCGCCGCCAACCTGATCGGCGCCGACCTGTCCGGGGCCAAGCTCGACAATGCCACCTTCTTCGGCGCGGACATGCAGGACCGCCTGCTGGTCGACGCCAGCCTGCGCCGCACCGATCTGCGCGGCGCGTGCCTGCGCGGTGCCGACCTGACCGGCGCTGACCTGTTCGAGGCTGATCTGCGTGAAGGCACGATCGCCGCGGCCGACGCCAAACTGGGCTTCAGGATCGTCGAGGCCAAGTCGCGTAACGATACCCAGGCCCAGGGAGCCTGTCTGGTCGGGGCCAATCTGGAGCGCTCCAAACTGACCGGAATCGTGGCCGTGGCGGCGGACTTCACCGACGCCATCATGAAGGACTGCAAGATGGTCCGGGCCAATCTGAAACAGGCCAGTTTCCGGGGCGCGGACATGTCCGGGGCCGACCTGTCCGGCGCCGATCTGTCGGGGGCCGATCTGCGCGACGCCGTCCTGGTGGGGGCCAAGGTCGTCATGTGGCGGACCGACGGGGCCAATATGGCCGGCACCCTGACCGACGACCGCTCTTCCGGCAGCCCCGTCTGCAAACTCCCCGCCGCCGAAATGCTGGCCGAGCACGCCCATTGGTGCGAGACCGGGGGGGCGGAGGGCCGTCCGTCGGTGTTCGACGGCGTCGACCTGCGGGCCCTGGGCTCGATCCAGGGCTATGATCTGACCGCCCTGTCGGCGCGGGGCGCCGTCTTCTACGGCCTCGACATGAGCGGGGTGCAGCTTCAGGGCGCGCACCTCGAAAACGCCGATCTGCGGTCCGTCAACCTCAAGGGTGCCGATCTGCGCGGGGCCCGCCTGTCCGGGGCCCGGCTGAACGGGGCCGATCTGCGCGGTGCCCAGCTGGGGCCGCTGATGATCTCGGACGAGCGGCTGTTGCCGGCCGACCTGACCGGAGCCTGCCTGAGGGGCGCCGATCTGTCGGGCGCGGACCTCCGGCGCGCGGTCCTCGCCGGCGCGGACCTCAGCCGGACCGTGATGTTCGGTGCCTGCCTCCGCCAGGCCGACCTGACCGAGGCCGTGACCACCGGCGCACGCGGCCTTGAAGCCCCGGATGCCAGACCATGACCTTTGTCCGCCGCCGCCTCGGCCAGGGCGATCTCGACATGTTCATCGCGGCGCATGAGCGCCTGGTCGAAGGCCGCCCCGGCGGGCGCCGGCTGGCCCTCAAATTCGTCGATCTGAACGGTCTCGACCTGTCAGGCCGCAATCTCGCCGAGGCCGACTTTACCGGCTGCGCACTCGAGAACGCCCGACTGGTCGGTGCCCGGATGAACGGAGCGGTGCTGTTCTGCGCCGACCTTCGCGGCGCGGACTTCACCGGTGCCCAGCTGGTGCGGGCCGACCTGCGTGGTGCCTGTCTGCGCGGGGCCAGCCTGATGAACGCCGACCTGACCCGCGCCGACTTCCGCGAGGGAGTGATCGCCGTGCCCCATGCGACCCGGGGGCTGGCGGCGGTCAAGCATGAGACCCGCCAGGGCATCGCCGATGGCGCGACCTTCGCCGGTGCCACCCTGGACGGTGGCCAGTTCGACGGCATCAATGCCTTCAGGGCGGACTTTTCTGACTGTTCGATGCGCGGCGCCATGCTGACCGGGGCCAACCTCAAGGACGCCAACCTGACCGGGGCCATGCTGGAAAACGCCTCGGTGGACGGCTGCAATCTGGAGGGCGCGCGCCTCACCGGCGCGATCCTGACCGGGGTGGCGTTCGAGCGGGCGACGATGACCCGAACCGACATGACCGGCGTGCTCCGCGGCCCCAGTGAAGACGCCCGGTCTCGCGCCGCGGATCTCGGGGAGCGTGCGCTCGACGCCAATGCCTGGGCCGAGAGCGGCGGCGTGCTCGGCCAGCCTGCCATCTTCGACGGCGAGGACCTGCGCCCGCTGGGCGATCGGCTGAAGAGTCTGCGCCTGCCCGGCCTGAGCGCCCGTCATGCCTGCCTGGCCGGTATGGATCTGCGCGGCATCGGGCTTCAGGGCGCGGCCCTGGAAGGCTCGGACCTGCGCGGTTGCGACCTGCGCGGTGCCGACCTCAGGGGGGTGCGGCTCAACGGGGCCCTGCTCAACAAGGCCGACCTGCGCGGGGCCAATCTGGGGGCCCTTGCCATCGGCAAGGACCGGTCGATGCCGGTCATCCTGGTCGAGGCCAGCCTGCGTTTCGCCCGGCTGGAGGGCGCAATCCTCAACGGGGCGCGGCTGGAGGGGGCCGATGTCACGGGGGCCCGTATCGATGCCGCCGCGCTCAGCGACGAACAGCGCGGCTCGATCTCGTCCCGGGGTGCCGCTGCCGCCTGAGCGGCGCGGGGAAGGGGGCGACGCGAACGCCGCCCCCAAAGTCCCTGACCTCAAGCCGCCTTGGGCGTCTTGCCCTCGATCAGCGGCTTGGCTGTGGCCTTTGCGCCGATCTCGATACGGCGGGGCTTCAGCGCCTCGGGAAGTTCGCGCGCCAGCTCGATGGACAGCAGGCCGTCGGCCAGGTCCGCGCTGCGCACCACGACATAGTCGGCCAGCTGGAACCGGCGATCGAAATCGCGCTCGGCCAGGCCGCGATGCAGATAGGTCCGCTCGACGCCGGCATCGTCATTGGCGGTCTTGCGGCCCGTGACGGTGAGCAGGTTTTCCTTGACCTCAAGGGTCAGTTCGTCGGGCTTGAAGCCTGCCACGGCGATCTCGATCCGATAGGCGTTCTCGCCCGTGGTCTCGATATTGTAGGGCGGCCAGCCGTTTTCCTGACGGCTCGCGGCGGCGCTCTCCAGCAAACCGGCCAGACGGTCGAAACCGACGGCGGAACGGTACAGCGGGGTGAAATCATAGGTACGCATGGGTCATCCTCCTGGGAATCAGCAAGGTTGAGCCGGTCCCGCGGTTTGATGCCCGGACCGGCGGTGGGAGTTCAGTCCGGTCGGCCCGATGATCGGCCCCGTCCGGTCTGGAGGCCCCGACATCGGCTGCCTCGGTTCCGATGTGGGAAGCGCGGAGAGACCGTCAAGGGGGGCTGCCCCCCGCGCCAATCTGTCGCCCGCCAGCCGTCATGGCTTGCCCCCGGCAGCGGAGGCCCTAGGGTTCGCCGGAATTCTTTCCAGGAGAGACCCGATGCGCCTGCTCGCCCTTGTCATGACGACCGCGCTGGCCCTGCCTTCCCTTGCTGCGGCCCAGACCTTGCCGGCCATGCCGACGCTGGACGAGACCCCGGCCGAGCGCACCGTGCGTCGTGCCGCCATGACGCCGCCCGAACTGCAGGAAGACACGGCGCTCCAGGCGGCGATCGGCTCGGCCGCCCGGCCCGCAGCCGATGTGGCACGCGACGTCTACCGCCACCCGTTCGAGACCCTGACCTTCTGGGGTCTGACCCCGGGTTCGACCATCGTCGAGATCCAGCCGGGTGCCGCCGGCTGGTGGAGCGCCATCCTGCGGCCCTATGCCGAGGCTACCGGCGGCACCTATGTGGCCGTCAATCGCCCGCAGGACGGTATGGGTGTCGCCGACGGTACGGCCGACATGGTCCTGGTCGCGCGGGCCTTCCACAACTGGCACCGGGCGGGCCGCACCGATGCCTTTCTGGCGTCCTTCTTCAAGGCCCTGAAGCCCGGTGGTGTGCTGGCGGTCGAACAGCATCGCAGTGAAGACGGCCTCAACCCCGATGTCACCGCCCCGACCGGCTATATGCCGGAGAGCTACATCATTCGTGCGGCCGAGGCCGCCGGCTTCGTGCTAGATGCGCGCAGCGAGCTGAACGCCAATCCCAAGGATGATCACGACCATCCCTTCGGCGTCTGGACCCTGCCGCCGGTGCGTACCAGCGCGCCCCGGGCCAACAGCACCACCGACCGGCCCACACCCCTGACCGAGGCTGAACGGGCCGAGTATGATGCGATCGGCGAAAGCGACCGCATGACCCTGCGGTTCCGCAAACCGGGCTGATGTCCGGTTGCTCTCCGAACCGTTTTGACCGGGCCCGGGAACAGGGTTAAGCCCTGCCGCAGAGGGAAGTCGGTCCCGGTGGACGCGGTCCAGCCGGGGCCTTGTTTCGCTCGGGCGTAACTCTGGATCATTTTCCGGATTCGGGTCGATCCGACCCGGGACGAAAATGGTCCGGGGAGCTGGTCCGAAACGTGCAGGGGCGGCTCCCGGGAGATCTGGATGGCGAATTCGAGACAGGAATGGCGGGTATCGCTGTCGCGTCGGGGCTGGCTCTCCGGCGTCGCGGCCGTGTCGCTGACGGGTCTCGCCGCCTGCGGTCGCAAGGAAAAGACGGCCGAACCTCCGCCCACCCCGGACGGCCCGCCGCAGGGTTCGCTGGAATGGGCGGTCGCCGGTCCCTGGCGCGCCCAGGACAAGGCCCGCGACGCCGCGCGGCATCCGATGGAGACCCTGCGATTCTTCGGCCTTCAGCCGCGCATGACGGTGGTCGAATTCTGGCCCGGCAGCGGCTGGTGGACCGAGATTCTGGCCCCCTATCTGGCCGAGGGATCGGGCCGGTACATCGCCGCCGGCTTTCAGACCGGGCCGGGTGCCGAGCCGCCGCAGGTCGCGCTCATGGCCGCCTTCCAGCAGCGATTCACCACCGACCGCCGCCTCTATGGCGAGGTCGAAATGGCCGCCTTCGGGCCGACCTCCGGGCCCGTGATTGAGGCGGGCACGGCGGACATGGTCCTGTTCATGCGCAACATCCATGCCTGGATGGCCGCGGGTATCGCCGAAAAGGCCTTTGCGGACGCCTATGCGGCCCTGCGACCCGGCGGCGTCCTCGGCATCGAACAGCATCGCCTCGGCCCCGAGGAGGACCAGGACCCGGCCGCCGCGAACGGCTATGTCCAGGAGGCATTCGTGAAACAGCTGGCGGCGGAAGCGGGCTTTGCCTTTGTCGCCGCCTCGGAAATCAACGCGAATGAAAGGGATACCAAGGATCATCCGTTCGGCGTCGAGACCCTGCCTCCCATGGGGTTGACGGCACCGCGCGGTTCGCCACCGAACCCGACCTTCGACCGGTCGAAATACGAGGCGATCGGTGAGAGTGACCGCATGACCTTGAAATTCAGGAAGCCAGAGTGAACCGAGCCGCCGCCTATGCCGCCAACGCACCCCTGATGGGGGTCCCGGGTGCGTCCGCGCCTCCGGGCGGGACCGGCGAATGGTTCCGCGGCGCCGGTGGCCTGCGCCTGCGTTCCGCCTTCTGGACCCCGTCCGCCCTGGTGGCGAAAAAGCCCCGCGGCACGGTCATCGTCAGCCCCGGCCGGACCGAACCGATCGAGAAATATTTCGAGGTCATCGGCAATTTCCTCGCCCGTGGCTGGTGTGTCCTGGCCCATGACTGGCGCGGCCAGGGCCTGTCCGCCCGTCTGCTGCCTGACCGGCTCAAGGGCCATGCCCGGGCGGTCGAGGAGTTTCTCGACGACTATGCCCGGCTTCTCGACACCTGGGAGGCGCGCGCGCCCAAGCCCTGGGTCATGGTCGGCCACTCCATGGGCGGCGTGCTGAACCTGATGACCCTGCAGGGCGGCGAAAGCCGCTTCTCCGGTGCCATCCTGTCCAGCCCCATGCTACGCATCCGCACCGGCAAGCGGTCGATGTGGTCGGTCAAACTGGCGGTCCGCTGGAACCTGCGTCACGGCAAGGCCGGGGACTATGTGCTCGACAATATCGACGATCCGTTCGACCACACCTTCGAGAAGGACGCCCTGACCTCGGACGAGAGCCGCTATGAACAGTGGCGACAGCAGCTCTACGCCTGCCCGCATCTCGCGGTCGGCGGGCCGACCTGGGGCTGGCTGGCCTTCGCCCTCGACGCCGGCGAGCGCTCCCTCAAGCCCAAGGCCCTCAAGGCAGTGCGCATTCCCGTCGCTGTCGTCCAGGCGGCCGAGGATGACCGCGTCTGGAAACAGACCAACAAATGGGCCGCCAAACGGCTCGGCCGGGGTCGCTATGTCGAAATCCCGGGCGCCAAGCATGAGGTCATCATGGAGGCCGACGACATGCGCGCCGTCTTCCTCGAGGAGTTCGACGCCATGGCGGCCTATGTCTCTCCGGTCGAGGATCTGTCGCCGGCGGCCGAGCCCGTCGCGCCCGAACCCGTCAGCGCCGCCGAGCCGAACGAAGCGGCCTGAGTCCCCACTCCCCTGATCCCGGCATTCGCCGACGCTGTCAGTCGGACACCGCAATTCCGCCGGGGCAAGGTCCGCTCAAATCCCGATCGGGGAAGGGGGTGGCGAGGCCGGCCTCCGTCCAGCGACGCCTGAGCCCCCTCTCGCGCCCTGTCGCTGCGTGGGTTGGGATATTGCTGTCGATCAAAGCGAGGTCTCTCCCGCCGGCTATCCTGGCACCAGAGGGAGATCAGACATGAGCCTCAAACAGACGATTGCGATTGCTTCCGGCGGAGCCGGTGACAGCCAGGCGCTGGACTTGGCAGCCAGTCTTGCGAGGCAGCACGACGGGGCCGTGTCCGTTCTGCCAGTCTATCCCGACACCGCAGCAGACATGATCGCCCTCGGCATCACCCTCGGTGCCTCCCTGTCGCAGGAGGCGGTCGAGCAGCTGGTTGCGGCCGAGAATGCACTTCACCTCCGGATTGAGACGGCTGCGCGCGCCGCCGCCGATGCGGCCGATGTCGTGTTCGGCCCGGGCGAGGGCGCTCCCCGCATGTCGGTCCTGAGTCGCGGCCTCAGGCCTGGGCTGGCCCTGAGCCGTCACGTGGCGATCTCGGACCTGGTCGTCTTTGGTCAGGGCCATCTGGACCGCGGCGTCGGCCCCGAACTGTTCTCACAATGCCTGCTCAGCGATCGCGCACCGGTGCTGGTTGCCCGACACGACGCAGAGTCCCTGTCAGGCCCCGCGGCCATCGCCTGGGACGGCAGCCCACAGGCCGGGCGTGCCGTGAAGGCGGCCCTGCCCCTGCTGGCGATGGCAAGCGACATCCATGTCATCCAGTGCGTGACCGGCCTCGACCGGGAAGCAACCGACCCTGACATCGACTCCCTCAACGCCTATCTGAAGCTCCACGGTGTGGGCAAAGGCGTCTCTGTCCTGGTCGAGGGTCATGACGAGGGGGCAGCGTTGATCGCGGCGGCCCAGGGCCGGTCCGCGACGCTTCTGGTCGCCGGTGCCTGGGGTCATTCCCGCCTCCGCGAGGCCGTCTTCGGGGGGGCCACACGCGCCTTTCTGCGGTGCAAGTCCGGGCCAAACCTGCTGCTGACCCACTGAAATGGGGCAGCAGGGTCTCGGTCCCGTCGGCGTTCCGGCTCCGCCTCGGGCGATGGCCATTGCCGTGCCTTCACCGGGCCCCGCTTTCGGCCCTCCGGTGCCGTTGACGGGCCCGCGGGCCCGGCGCGTTTCAAGAGCCCCGGGGCCTGGCGTCTCTCCGCCTTGTGCAGGACCTGCGACATGACCGTACACCTGACCTTCCACGGTGCCGCCGAGTGCGTCACGGGATCCTGCATGCTGCTCGATACGGGCCGGAGCCGCCTCCTTGTCGATTGCGGCATGTTCCAGGGCCCCAAGACCCTGAAAGCCCTCAACTACGAGCCGTTTCCTTTCGACGCGAGCCGGATCGACGCCGTGCTGCTGACCCATGCGCACATCGATCATTCCGGCCTGCTGCCGAAACTGGTCCGTGCGGGATTCCGCGGTCGGGTCCTCGCCACGCGGGGCACGCGCGACCTTTGCGAAGTCATGCTGGCCGATGCGGCAGGCATCCAGGAGAGCGAGGTCCGCAACCTCAACCGCCGGAATGAGCAGCGCGGTCTCAAGCGGGTGGAGCCGATCTATACGACCTCTGACGTCGAACCGACCTTGCGTCTGTTCGAGACGGTGAAGTTCAACAAGCCTCACGACGTCGTCGAGGGTGTCCAGGCCGTGTGGTGGCCCGCCGGCCATCTGCTGGGAGCCGCCTCGATCGAGGTGCGCATTGGTCACGATGAGGCCCCTTTGACCCTTCTCTTCTCGGGTGACATCGGTTCGGGCCGACAGCCTTTCCTGCCGGTCCCGTCGGGGCCAGTCGGTGTCGACCACATTATTCTGGAAAGCACCTATGGCGACCGGGAGCGGATCGACCTGGAGCTCTCCGCCCGACGCCGGGCGCTGGCCGAGGAACTGCGCGCCGCCCGGGCCGCCGGCGGTCCCCTGCTGATGCCGACCTTCGCCATAGGCCGGGCGCAGGAATTGATTCTCGATCTTCTCGCCGTCATGGAGGCCGAGCCCGACCTGGCCACGGAAATCTTCCTCGATTCTCCGCTGGCGATTGAAGCGACCGAAGTGTTTCTCCGGCGCGGCTGGAACGCCGATTCAGGAGACAATCCCTTTGAGCCGCTGCGCAATGCGGCGCGGCTGCATCACCTCCTGCGGCCGCAGGAGAGCGATCGGCTGGAGCGGTTGACCGGCTGGCACATCATCCTCGCCGGCAGCGGTATGTGCGATGCCGGTCGCATCAGGCGTCACCTGAAGCGCCTGCTGTGGCGCAAGGACGTCACGGTGCTGATCACGGGATTCCAGGCGGCCGGTACCCTGGGGCGGCTGCTGGTCGAGGGCCGGACAGCGATCCGGATCCAGGGCGAGGATGTCCATGTCGGTGCCCGTATCCGCAGTCTGGACAACTATTCGGGGCATGGAGATGCGACCGATCTGGTCGACTGGCTGAAGGCCCGGGGGGGTGTCGGGGGAAATGTTCTCCTCGACCATGGCGAGCCTGACGCCCTCTCGACCCTGGCCGCCCGCCTCGCCGGGCTCGGCTACCGGACCGTGACCGCAGAATTTGACCAGACCTACGCCATGACCCGCGAAAAGGCCGAACCGATCAGCAAGGGTCGCGCGCGGCTGTTGCCGGGTCAGGCAACCCGGCCGGACTGGCACAACGACCGGGCGGCCTTCCTCGCCAGTCTGAACACCATCCTGCAGCAGTTGCCCGATGACGCAGAGCGTCAAAAGCTGATCCGCAGCCTCGAGGCAGCCATAAGCACCGCTTCCCGGCCAGGTAACGCCTGACCGGGGGCGGCCCCGCCCCTTCTTCTAGAGGGCGGCCCTGCGCAGGGTCACCAGGGCCTGTTCGCGGATGCCGGTGTCGCCCACCGCGAGGATCTGACCGCTGCCGTCCGGCGTCTCGCCGCGCCAGTTGGTGACCTCGCCGCCGGCGGCCTCGATCACGGGAACCAGGGCCGACCAGTCCCAGACCTTCAGCCCGCTCTCGGCGACCAGGTCGATCCGGCCGGCGGCCAGCATGGCATAGGCATAGGCGTCACAGCCCAGCCGGGCCAGGCGGGCGGCCGCCCGTACCTGAGTCCAGGCACCCAGCTCGGCACCGGTGAACAGGTCTGTATCCGTGGTGGCGATGACGGCGTCGTTCAGGCGGGGACAGGGCCGCACGGCCAGTGATGTCCCTGTGCCGCCCTTGAGCAGGCGCGCACCCGAGGGGCCGCCGAGGAAGATTTCGTCCAGATAGGGTTGGCCGATGACCCCGACGGTCGGCCGGCCTTCGGCGCGCAGGGCGATCAGATTGGTCCAGAGCGGCAGGCCGGCGATGAAGGCGCGGGTGCCGTCGATCGGATCGAGGATCCAGACGTGGTCGGCCTCCGGCCGGTCCTCGCCATATTCCTCGCCGATGACGCCGTGATCGGGATAGCGGGCCGCGATCAGGGTGCGGAGAGCGGCCTCCGCCTCGCGGTCGGCCTGGGTGACCGGATCGAAGGCCCCGGGGCCGCCCTTGTCCGTCTCCTCATACGCGCCGCGGAAATACGGCAGGGAGACGCGGGCAGCCTCGCGGGCCAGTTCGACAGCGAACAGTTCGTACTCGGTCATGGGAGGGGCGAGTGGCGAGGGGCGAGGGGCAAGTCAAGCGATCGGTGCAACAATCCCCTGGCGCTCGCCCCTCTACCCCCGTCCCCCGACCCTCATCACGCGGCGTCGCCCTCGGCGTGCAGCGACTTGGCCAGGTCCAGAAGCCGGCGACGCGGACGCTCACCGAGCTGATAATAGGCCTGGATCAGGTCGAGGGTTTCTTTGCGGGAAAACATCTCGCCGCCCTGGTTGGCCGCCTCCTTGCGCTCGATGGCCTCTTCCAGACCGTCGTAGAAATAGCTGACCGGCGATTCCAGCGCCTCGGACAGCTGCCACAGGCGCGCGGCCGAGATGCGGTTGGCGCCGCATTCGTATTTCTGGATCTGCTGGAAGCGGATGCCGACCTGGGTGGCCAGCTGCTGTTGCGTCAGACCCAGCAGACGCCGGCGACGGCGCAGGCGGCGGCCCAGGTGCAGGTCGATATCGGTGGCCATGGCCTATTTCCCCTTGTTGGCGGTCTGTCCCGAAGCGGGACGGCTCGCCCTTCAAGTGGCAAGCACCATGCCGCGCTCCCGTGACGGGGGATTGTCAATGAGCGCTGTTTTGCCATCCGCCGCGCAACCGTTGCCGCTGCAACGCATTACGGCGACAGAGCGATCGCGCTTCGGACCGTCAGGAGAAACACCATGGGCTTGGGAATTATCGGCTGGATCATCATCGGCATCGCCGCCGGCTGGCTGGCGGAAAAGGTCATGGGCCGCAGCCATGGCCTGGTGACGAACCTGATTGTCGGCGTGATCGGCGCCCTGCTCGGCGGCTGGATTGCCGGCCAGTTCCTCGGCATGAATGTGGGTGGCTTCAACCCCATGACCCTGCTGGTCGCCTTTGGCGGTGCCTGCCTGCTGCTGTTCCTTCTGGGGCTGGTGCAGCGGCGCGGCTGACCCGGTCGCCTCGGGCCAAATGAAAAGGGCGGCCCCTCCCGGAGCCGCCCTTTGTCATGTCCTGTGCCGGGACCCTATTCCTCGCGGGCGCGCTTCTTGCGGAACGAGGGGTTGAGCACGGCCTTGCGCAGGCGGATCGACTTGGGCGTGACCTCGACCAGTTCATCCTCCTCGATATAGGCGATGGCCTGTTCCAGAGAGGGACGGCGCGGCGGCGTCAGGCGAACAGCCTCATCCTTGCCGGCGGCGCGGATGTTGTTGAGCTGCTTGGCCTTCATCGGATTGACGTCGAGGTCGTCCCAGCGGGCGTTCTCGCCGATGATCATGCCCTGGTAGGTCTTCTCCCCGCCGCCGACGAACATCACGCCACGGTCCTCGAGGTTCCACAGGGCGAAGGCCGCCGTCTCGCCGTCGGAGTTGGAGATCAGCACGCCCTTCAGGCGGCCCTCGATGGCACCCTTGTGCGGCTCATAGTGGCTGAACACCCGGTTCAGCACGCCCGAACCGCGCGTGTCGGTCAGGAACTCGCCCTGGTAGCCGATCAGCGAGCGCGACGGCGACTTCAGCGTCAGGCGTGTCTTGCCGGCACCCGAGGGGCCCATGTCCTTCAGCTCGGCCTTGCGGGCCGACAGCTTCTCGATGACCACGCCGGTGTATTCGTCGTCGACGTCGATGACGACGTCCTCGATCGGCTCCAGCCGCTCACCGTTCTCGCCGGTCTGATAGACCACGCGCGGACGCGAGATCGACAGTTCGAAGCCCTCGCGGCGCATGTTCTCGATCAGCACGCCCAGCTGCAGTTCGCCACGGCCGGCCACCTCGAAGGCGTCCTTGCCGCCGGTCTCGGTGACGCGGATGGCGACATTGGCCTCGGCTTCCTTGAGCAGGCGGTCGCGGATGACGCGCGACTGGACCTTGTCGCCCTCGCGGCCGGCCAGCGGGCTGTCATTGACCGAGACCGTCATGGAGATGGTCGGCGGATCGATCGGCTGTGCGGGCAGGGCCTCGGTGACTTCGAGGGCGCACAGGGTGTCGGCCACGGTGGCCTTGGACATGCCGGCGATGGCGACGATGTCACCGGCCTCGGCGCTGTCCACCGGCTGGCGCTTCAGGCCGCGGAAGGCCAGCACCTTGGTGATACGGCCCTGTTCGATGATCTTGCCGTCGCGCGACAGGGCCTTGAGAGCCATGCCGGGAACGGCCTTGCCGCTCTCGATCCGGCCGGTCAGCAGGCGGCCGAGGAAGGGATCGCTCTCGATCAGCACGTTCAGGATCTGGAACGGCTTGTCGGCGGCCTCGACCTGCTTCGGCGGCGGCACATGGTCGACGATCAGGTCGAACAGCGGGCCGAGGTTGTCGCTCGGCTCGTTCAGGTCGAGCGTGGCCCAGCCGGCGCGACCCGAGGCATAGATGTGCGGGAAGTCCAGTTGCTCGTCGGTCGCGCCGATGGCGGCGAACAGGTCGAAGGCGGCGTTGTGGACGCGATCCGGATCGGCGTGGGCGCGGTCGACCTTGTTGATGCAGAGGATCGGACGCAGGCCCATCTTCAGGGCCTTGGTCAGCACGAATTTGGTCTGGGGCATGACGCCCTCTTCGGCGTCGACCAGCAGAACGCAGCCGTCCACCATGCCCAGGATGCGCTCGACCTCGCCGCCGAAGTCGGCATGGCCGGGGGTGTCGATGATGTTGATCCGGGTCTCGCCCGCCTTGCCGTTCCACAGCACGGACGTGCATTTGGCCAGGATGGTGATGCCGCGTTCGCGCTCCTGGTCGTTGGAGTCCATGGCGCGCTCGGTCGTCGCCTCATTGGCTCGGAACACGCCCGACTGGGCCAGAAGCTGGTCCACCAGGGTGGTTTTGCCGTGGTCGACGTGGGCGATGATGGCGACGTTGCGCAGATTCATTTGACTATCAGACGTGCAAGGCGGCCGGCCCGGTCAAAACATTGGGGCGGCCGCTGGGTTCAGGCGACGGTGCGGGGAGCGCGCGCCTCTTACAGGGGCGAACGCGGAAACGCCAGTGCGTGACGAACACGCACTGGCGTAACGACGGCCCTATCCTTCAGGAAAAGGGCGGGGAGAGGGCGATCAGACCTTGGCCGAGCGTCCGCGCACCCAGCCGTAGAGCAGGACGGTCAGCACCGCGAACACGGCGATCCCGGACAGCATGGCCGGCCAGGTCGAGCCTTCAGGCAGCATGGCGAAGGGCGCCTCATTGTTGGTTGAGACAATCACCCCTGCCGTCATGACCAGGAACAGGCTCTCGCCGACGATCAGGCCGGAGGCCAGCAGCACGCCCATCCGGCGACCGACATCGGCGAACGGGGTAGTCTTGATCGCCTTGTCATAGATCCAGCCGCACACGGCCCCGACGACCAGCAGGGTGGTCACAGCGGCGGGCAGGTAGAAGCCGATGCCGACGGCCAGGGGCGGCAGCTTCATCTTCCCTTTTGTGACGGCACCCAAAAGGATGTCGAGCAGGATGATGACCGCGCCGATGGCGGCGCCCACGCCGATCAGATCCCAGCGCAGATCGCCGCCGATGACGCCGCGGGCCAGGGCCGAGATCAGGGTGGCCTGGGGGGCCGCCAGGGGCTCGTCGGCGATCCCGACAGGGCCGCCCTCGAAGCCGAAGGCCTTGTTCAGCAGGTTGAGGATCAGCGGAATGACGAGGGCACCAGCAACGACGCCGACGATCAGGGCCGTCTGCTGCCGCCAGGGCGTGGCCTGGACCAGCTGGCCGGTCTTCAGGTCCTGCAGATTGTCATTGGCGATGACGGCCACGGCAAAGACGATCGCGGTCACGATCAGGGCAAAGGCGATCACCGACGGGTCGGCGGGCAGGCCCGCCAGCTGCAGCACACCCAGCATCAGCAAGGAGGCGATGACGATGGCCAGGATGCCGACCCCCGACACCGGGCTGTTCGAGGAGCCGATCAGTCCGGCCATATAGCCGCAGATGGCGGCCACGGCGAAGCCGATGAGGACCACATAGATCAGGCCGCCGCCGACCAGCAGGGCCGTCGAACTGGCCAGGGTCGGATTGCCCTGGGCGAACCAGGCCAGGACGAAGCCGATGCCGATCAGGCAGGCGACCGACAGGCCGGCCACGATATTGATCGGAATGTCCTGCTCGGTGCGATCCAGCACGCCGCCGTCCTGACGGCGACGGTTGGCGGCAAGCGCCGAGGACAGGCCGCCGATCAGCGGGCCGGCCAGTTTGATCAGGGTCCAGATGGCGGCCACGCCGATGACGCCGGCCCCCATCAGGCGGACCTCGCGCCGCCAGACCGTGCTGGCCAGTTCCTCGGCCGCAGCGCCGGGGTCAAGGGTGGTGGCGATGGAGGGGATGCCGTTGGCGGTCAGCCAGGCGATGGTCTCGGGGCTGGTCAGGATCGGCACGGCAATCGCCCAGGCCAGGATCAGGCCGAACAGCTGGGCCAGGCCGACACTGAGGCCGATCAGGTGCCCTGCGCCCAGCAGGGCGAACTGCATGCTGAAGCCGATGCCGGTCGCGCCGCCGCCCAGCGATGCGGGCAGTTTGATGAATTTGGTGGCTTCTGCCGCAAACACCCGGCCGGCGACCAGCAGGGCATAGCCGGCCGAGACGACGGCCCCGGTGATCACGACCCACAGGCCGGAGGCGTTCTCGCGCACCGCGCTCTCGGTCTGTTCAGCCCCGCGCGAGCCGACGGTCAGGACCTCGGCGGCAGCGACGCCTTCCGGATAGGGCAGGCCGCCGTTGACCACCAGGGCGCGGCGCAGGGGGATGGAGAAGGTCACGCCCAGCACGCCGCCGAAGACGCAGATCAGCACGGATTCCCAGAACGGAAAGCCCGTCCACCAGCCGACCATCACCAGTCCGGGCAGGACGAAGATGATCGAACTCATGGCCCCGCCGACCGAGGCCACGGTCTGGACGGTCATGTTTTCCCAGATGGTCGAGTCCTTGAACATCCGCAGGATGGCCATGGAAATGACGGCCGCCGGAATGGCCGAGGCGAAGGTCAGGCCGACCTTCAGGCCCAGATAGGTGTTGGCTGCGGTGAACACGACGGCCAGCAGACAGCCCAGCACCAGGGCGCGCAGCGTCAGTTCAATCCGTTTGGCGCCGCTGACGGGCGCGCTCGCGGGTGTATCGGTCATGGGTTTCCTCTCCCTCTTCGGGCGGAGGTAAGCCGGAAAAGTGGTGAGTGGCTAGTGGTTAGTGACGACACCGTCTCCGCCGGCGGACGGGCGGCACGGCCCCTGCCACCAGACCGGCACCGGCCAGTCACCAGTCACCCGCCATTGACACGGACCCTTCCCCGACGGAACCTTCCTCCAAAGGGGAGACCAGGATGAAGCGGATTATCACATTGGCGGCGGTCGGCCTGCTGTGCCTCGGCGGCGGTGCCAGTGCCCAGGGCGCGCGCACCCCGGCGGCGGACATCGTGGAGGCCCGTCAGGCGGCGATGATGCTGTCCGGCGTGGCTGCGAACGCGATCAAGGCTGCGGTTGATGCCGGCCAGCCGATCGCCAGCCAGCGCTTCGCGACCCGCGCCCTGGCCCGCTGGGCCCATGCCGTCCCGGGTGCCTTTCCGGCCGGCAGCGGTGCCGAAGCCGGCGTCCGCACCACCGCCAAACCCGAGATCTGGAGCGACCGCGCCGGCTTCGAGGCCAAGGCCGCCGACTATGCCGCCGCCGCCGACCGCCTCGCCGAACTGGCCGCCGGCGATGACGCCGCCGCCTTCTCTGCCCAGCTGGCCGTCGTCCGCGCCAGCTGCCAGTCCTGCCACGACGCGTACAAGTCCTGAGGTGCTAGGGATTAGGGGTTAGGGATTAGGGAAGTGGCGCTCTAAATCCCCCTCGCACCCTCAGGCTCTGACCACCCAATCCCTAATCCCTAACCCCTAATCCCCCCCTCCCCATGCCCGAACTCCCCGAGGTCGAAACCGTCCGGCGCGGCCTTGAGCCCGTGCTCACCGGCGCGCGCCTGACACGGGTGCGCCAGAACCGGCCGGATCTGCGCTTTCCCTTTCCCGACCGGTTCGTCGAACGGCTCGAAGGGGCGACCGTCGAACGCCTCGAACGCCGGGCCAAATACCTGCTGTTCCCCCTCTCGACCGGCGAGACCTGGGTCAGCCATCTGGGCATGACCGGCCGCTTCACCCTCGACGGCGAACAGCTGGGCGAGTTCGAGGAGGCCGCGCCCATCGCCGGCAAGCATGAGCATATGAGCCTGGTTGCCGTGCGCGACGGCGTCACGACCCGCGTGGGTTTTGCCGACGCCCGCCGGTTCGGCTTCATGGGGCTGATCCCCACCGGGGCGGTCGAGGCCCACCCCTGGTTCGCCGGCCTTGGCCCGGAGCCGCTGGGCAACGGCTTCTCCGGCGCCCACCTCGCCGAGGCCTTCTCCGGTCGGAAGCAGAACATCAAGGTCAGTTTGCTGGACCAGCGCAACGTCGCCGGCCTCGGCAATATCTATGTCTGCGAGGCCCTGTACCGCGCCCGGATCTCGCCCCTGGTCGCCGCGGGCAAGGTCTCGAAGCCCCGCCTCGAAACCCTCGCCGCCGTGGTTCGCGACGTCCTCAACGAGGCCATCCTCGCCGGCGGCTCGACCCTGAAGGATTTCGCCAATGCCGATGGCGGCCAGGGCTATTTCCAGCACCGCTTCGACGTCTACGGCCGCGAGGGCCAGCCGTGCCTGGCCGAGGGCTGCACAGGGGTGATCCGGCGCACCGTCCAGGGCGGGCGATCGACCTTCTGGTGCCCGGTCTGTCAGAAGCGGTGAGGGAATAGGGAATAGGGATTAGGGAAGAACGAGAGTTTCCCGCGTCGCTCCTCGCCCCTAACCTCTAATCCCTAATCCCTAATCCCTAATCCCTAATCCCTTCCCCTTGCCCTTGACCCACCGCATCATCCTCTTCCGCGGCATGAACACCGGTGGCGTCCGCGCGCCGGTCGCCGAACAGCGCGTCATGGCCGAGGCCATGGGGCTGAAGAACCCCCGCACCCTTCTGGCCAGCGGCAATCTGGTGGTGGAGAGCGACGCGCCGCCCGAGGCGCTCGAACGCGATATCGAGGCCGCCATGGAGCGGACCTTCGGCCTCAAGGTCGCCGCCATGGTCCGCACCCCGGCGCAATGGGCGGCCCTGATCGCCGCCAACCCCTATCCGGGCGAGGCCGCGGCGCATCCGTCGAAGCTGCTCCTGATGGTGATGAAGGACGGGGTCCGCCCGGGCGCGCTCGGTGCCCTGCGCGCCTTCGCCGTCGGCGACGAGCGGGTCGAGGCCGCAGCCGGTGCCCTGTTCTTCTGGCACCCCGACGGCCTCGGCCAGTCGATAATGGCCGGCAAGGCCACGCCGCGCCTTGTCGGCATGGGTACCGGCCGCAACTGGAACACCGTCATCAAGCTGGCGGAGATGGTCGGGCTGAAGCGAGTGGCCAGTGGTTAGTGGCCGGTGGCTGGTGACCGGTCCCCTGGTCCGCCGTCTGCGCCGGGACCCGAAAGCCCGGCACAGGTCTGGACGCACCGCTCACTAGCCACTAGCCACTAGCCAATAACCACCAGCCACCCCCGGGAGCCGTCCCCATGGCCGACACCTTCTCCACCCTCCTGATCGAACGTCACGCCGACGGCTATGCCCTGGTGACCCTGAACCGGCCTGAGGCGCTGAATGCGCTCAACTCGGCCCTGTTCAGGGACCTGTCGGACTTCCTCGACGGCGTCGAGCACGATGACAGCGTCCGCTGCCTCATTCTGACCGGCTCGGGCGACAAGGCCTTCGCCGCCGGTGCCGACATCAAGGAGATGTCGGACCAGACCTATGCCCAGATGTACACGGGCAATTTCTTCGCCCTCGGCCACGACCGCATCACCCGCTTCCGCAAGCCGATCATCGCCGCGGTCAACGGCTTCGCCCTCGGCGGCGGCTGTGAGCTGGCCATGCTGTGCGACTTCATCGTCGCCAGTGAGAAGGCCAAATTCGGCCAGCCCGAGATCAACCTCGGCGTCGCCCCCGGCATCGGCGGCTCCCAGCGCCTGACCCGTCTGGTCGGCAAGTCGAAGGCCATGGACATGGTCCTGACCGCCCGCATGATGGACGCCGCCGAGGCCGAACGCGCCGGCCTCGCCGCCCGCGTGGTCCCGCACGAGACCCTGCTGGACGAGGTCCGCAAGATCGCCGCGAAGATCGCCTCGCAAAGCCCGCTCGCCGTCATGGCCAACAAGGAAATGGTCAACGCCGCGCTGGAGACCACCCTGACCCAGGGCGTCCAGTTCGAACGCCGCCTGTTCCACAGCCTGTTCGCCTTCGAGGACCAGAAGGAAGGCATGGCGGCCTTCGTCGAGAAGCGGAAGCCGGTGTTCACGGGGAAATAGCCGGTGTTTCGCAAGCTGCTCGCGGCCGTCTGTGTCGTCTCCGCACTCGCGCCGGCGGCCCAGGCCCAGATCACCCCGCGCCCTGAAGTCTTGACCGGTGCCTTTGAGGCCGGCTTCATCGGGGAGGCGGGAGAGGAACGCTATCCGGTCCGGACCGTCCGGATCGGGGAGGTGCAGATTTCCAGTGGTCGCCTGATCCTGGCCGATCCCTTCCTGATGTCCGCGCGCGACCGGCCCCTGACCGTGACCGTGCCGCCCGGCCGCTACCCCGTCGATCTGGCTGTGGCGGACGCAGGCGACAGCGGCCAGCGCGTCGCCCTGGCCCGGCTGCTGATCTCCGGTACGCCCCCCGTGCGCTGGGCCCTGGCGGTGACGGACGAACAGGATCCCGCCACCCTGACAGGCGACAACATCTTCGGCTACGGCGTCGACGCCGGCACCGGTGCCTTCGTCGACGCTGCCGTCCCGGCCTGGCTGGAGAGCGAATATCCGGGGACGGCCCCCGTCCAGTATCTGGATCGGGTCGGGGGCCCCGATCCTGCTATCCTGCGCGCCCATGTCGAGGACGTGGATCGCTATATGGCCCTGACGGACGGCTGGCAGGCCCGCGGCGAGGCGGCGGCCGCGGCGCTCGGCATTCCGTACGGCTTCGCCCTGGTCGAGCCGCTCGGCCCCGGCGGCGCGGCCATGTTCTCGTCCGGGTGGGGTGACGGCTACTATGCGTCCTGGATCGGCTATGGGGCAGACGGCCTGCCTGTGGCGGTCGTGACGGACTTCGCGGTCATCACCGCCGTCAACTTTCCGCCCGGCTCTGACTCGCGTTGACCGTCATACCCCTTTCCGCTATAGCCGCGCGCTCTTCGAGATTTCCCCGCCGTGGACCGTGCTCCGCGGCGTTTCCGTTCGTAAGGTTTGACTGATGGCCAACAATCCCGGCGCCAAGAAAGCGATCCGCAAGATCGCTGCCCGCACCGAAGTGAACAAGGCGCGCCGCACGCGCGTCCGCACCTTCCTGCGCAAGTTTCAGGAAGCCGTCTCGGGCGGCGACGCCGGTGCCGCGAAGACCGCCTTCATCGAGGCCCAGTCCGAGCTGATGCGCGCCGTCTCCAAGGGCGTGGTTCACAAGAACACCGGTTCGCGGAAAGTGGGTCGTCTGGCCGCACAGCTGAAGAAGATGGCCGCCGCCTGATTTTTCGGACCGCGGACGGCCTTTCATCAGGCTGTCACGGCAAAATACAGTGATTTCAACGGCGAGGGCGCGAAGGCTCCCTCGCCGTTTGCACGTGCGCCGGTAACCGCTGCCAGGCGAATTGGCGCTCGCTTCTGTGGCGAAAAGACGTTTTTCGTTGACGGTGTTTGGCTTTAGCGGAGTCAACAATTTTAACTGCAATTCGAGTCGCGAATCAGCGTTGACGCCCCCCTCCCCGAGGGTAAGTTCGAGCCGCTGACGCACTTCCATTCCCATACGGAATGAAAGCGGCGCGGAACCTGTTTTCGTGTCGGCGTGAGACGCCTGTTCCAGAGTACGACCCCACCGGCATGGCACCCGCCTCGCAGGACAGGAGAAGTCGTCCCGGTGCCAGGCCTCTCCCGAAGGGCGTCCGCTGATGGGTTTTCAAGGGTGGGTTGACGATGATGGGGAGCGTGCAAATGGCGGGGATGACGGATCCGGATCGCATCTGGACCGAGGCGGCGGGCCGTCTGCGCAGCGAGATCGGCGAGGGGCCCTTCAGCTCCTATATCGCCCCCTCGGCCGTGCGCACCGACGGTGCCGGCCAACTGATCCTCGTCACCCCGACCGCCTATGCGCGTGACTGGGTGCGCAAGAACGCCCTGCGGCGCATGAATGAGCTGTGGCTGGGCCTCGACGGCCTGTCGCGTCGCCTCGACGTGCGTTGCCGCGCTGAAATGGGTTCGACCCCTTCGGCCTCCCAGGTCGCCGCCGGCCGTGCCGAGGGGGCCGCCGTCATTCCGCTGCAGCCCGTGCCGGCGTCCATGCCCATGGCGACCGTGCCGCCCGTCGCTGACGGGGCCCGCGCCGTGCGCGCCGCCGGCCTGCAGGACCGCCTGACCTTCGACAGTTTCGTGGAAGGGCAGGGCAATGCCTTCGCCCTGGCCATCGCCCGCCAGGCCGCCGCCTGGGCCGATGGCCATTTCAACCCGATCTTCTTCTGCGGCCCCTATGGCTACGGCAAGACCCATCTGCTCAACGCCATCGCCTGGGAGGCCCAGCGGCTGCGTCCGGATGCGAAGGTCGTCTATCTGACCGCCGAACGCTTCCTGTCGACCTTCGTCCGCGCCGCCCAGGACCGCACCATGGCGGCCTTCAAGGACAGTCTGCGCAATGCCGACATGCTGCTGATCGACGACGTCCAGTTCGTCGGCGGCAAGGCCGGCACCCAGGAAGAACTGCTCTCGACACTGACCGCCCTGATCGAGGACGGCAAGAAGATCATCCTCTCGGCCGACCGGCCGCCCATGGCCCTGACCGAGGTCGAGCCGCGCCTGCGCAGCCACCTGGCCTCGGGCCTGACCTGCCCGGTCGAGCCTGCCGACCGCGCCCTGAAACTGGCCGTGGCCCGCAACCGGATCGAGGCCCTGGCCCGTCTCGGCGTCGTCTCCGGCGAGGCCCGGGCCGAGGTGCTGGAGCACCTGGTCGACCGCACCCCCGGCTCGATGCGTGAGCTGGAAGGCGCCGTGAACACCCTGGCCGCCGTCGCCGGTGCCCGACTGTCGGCCCTCAGCGTCGACGAGACCCAGGCCCTGCTGGGTTCGGCCCTGCGCGGCGGGCCCGAGCGCCGCATCACCGTCGACGAGATCCAGAAGACCGTCGCCGATCATTTCAGCCTGAAACAGGCCGATCTGCTCAGCGAGCGTCGCACCCGCGCCGTCGCCCGCCCGCGCCAGATCGCCATGTGGCTGTGCAAACAGCACACGACCCGCTCCTACCCCGACATCGGCCGCCGCTTCGGGGGGCGCGACCACACCACGGTCCTGCACGGCGTACGCAAGATCGAGGAACTGATGGCCCAGGACGACCAGATCGCCCGGGATGTCGAGACGCTGACGCGCAAGCTGCGCGGATAGGGTCGAGGGCTGAGGGGCGAGGGTCGAGACGGGTTATCCACACCCGCCTGTGCCTTCCTCCCTCGCCCCCCGACCCCCGACCCTCGCCCCTTCCTTGCTCCCCGCCACCAATCCGCTAGTGTCAAAGGCCCTCTATTCGCGGCGACGCCGGTGAGTCGCCGTATCCGGGCCGAGACCACATGCAACTGACCATCGAACGCTCCGCGCTTCTCAAGGCCCTCGGCCACGTACAGAGCGTCGTCGAGCGCCGGAACACCATTCCGATCCTGTCCAACGTCCTGCTCAGTGCCGGACACGACAAGCTGTCGTTCGCCGCCACCGACCTCGACATGGAGATGGTCGACGAGGCCGAGGCCCAGGTGAATGTCGAGGGCCAGATCACCGCCCCGGCCCACACCCTCTACGAAATCGTCCGCAAACTGCCCGACGGTGCCGAGGTCTCGCTCAGCTACAATGGCGACGACCCCCGTCTGGTGGTCCAGGCGGGCCGCTCCAAATTCAACCTGCCGGTCCTGCCGGCGGGCGACTTCCCGGTCATGTCGACCGACACCTCGGGCACGCGCTTCACCCTGCCCAAGGAAGACCTCGCCCGGCTGATCGACAAGACCCGGTTCGCCGTCTCGACCGAAGAGACGCGCTACTATCTGAACGGCCTGTATCTCCACACCGTGGCCGAGGCCGGCATTCCCCTGCTGCGCGCCGTGGCCACCGACGGCCACCGTCTGGCCCTCGCCGAGACGCCGGCACCTGAAGGTGCGGCCGGCGGCCCCGGTGTCATCGTCCCGCGCAAGACCGTCGACCAGGTCCGCCGCCTGCTCGACGACGGTTCCGGCCCGGTCGAGGTCATGGTCAGCCCGCAGAAGATCCGCTTCGAATTCGGCAATGCCAGCCTGACCTCCAAGGTCATCGACGGCGCCTTCCCCGACTACATGCGTGTCATTCCGAAAGGTAATGACAAACAGGCCGACATCGACAATGCCCTGTTCGCCCAGGCCGTCGACCGCGTCGCCACCATCTCGGCCGAGAAGAGCCGCTCGGTGAAACTGGCCTTCGAGCTGGACCGCGTGACCCTGACGGTGCGCAACATGGAGGCCGGGCAGGGGGTCGAGGAGGTCGAGATCGGCTATTCCGAAGAACCCTTCGAGATCGGCTTCAACGCCCGCTATCTGCTGGACGTCGCCGGCCAGATCACCGGCGAAACCGCCCACTTCAAATTCGCCGACCCGGCCAGCCCGACCCTCGTCCTCGATCCGGGCGATCCGGGCGTGCAGTATGTGTTGATGCCGCTGAGGGTGTGAGTTCTTAAATTCCGCTCATCCCGGCGAAAGCCGGGACCCAGTGCTTTCGTTACGTACGGAGGTTCCGGTTGGCGTTCTTCACCTACATCATCGCCAGCGGTCGGAACGGGACCCTCTACACCGGCTCGACCGACAACCTGATCAAGCGGATCATCGAGCATCGGGAAAAGCGGCGGGACGGGTTCACCGCCAAGTACGATGTAGCGATCCTCGTCTGGTTCGAGGTCCACGAAAGCCGTCACGCCGCCTTCGTCCGGGAGCGCCAGATCAAGGAATGGAAACGGGCCTGGAAGCTGGAACTGATCGAGCGAACCAACCCCGGCTGGAACGACCTGTTCGAAAAGCTCTTCTGAACCGCCCGCGTTCTTGCGAAAGAACTGGGTCCCGGCTTTCGCCGGGATGAGCGGAGAGAATAAAATCAACGGCCCATTGGATCACCCTGTAATCGCGGAAGTCACCGAGTCTTTTCGACGGCGTCGGCGATCGCTGCGAACGCGGTTTGCGGTCGTTGAACTCCGCCGGGTCATCGAGCGGAACGACGGCGTCGAGCCCGAGCTCGTTGAGATCATTCTCCGTCGCCGGGAATCTCCAAAGTCAGTCACGGTCCGTTTGAAAATCTGGCAGGACCGGATCGCTCGAATCGACGTCTGGAACATGGCTGGCGATGGCGAGCCCACGCGTTGGAGTCGGGAAGGCCGCTTCGCCGGTTCGACCCTCGGACAGCCTCTCATGGATGCACTGGACGAAACCCACTTAGTCCTGGGGCAACCGACCCTTAGCGAGGCGCTCGACAGGATTTGGTCAAAGCTCCTGCTGACGGGTCCAGCGACCTTGGTGCAGCCACTCCCTTGATCACCGCCCTCACCCTCACCGACTTCCGCTCCTATGCGAGCGCGACCCTGCCCATCGCGGCGGGGGCGGTGGTGCTTCACGGCCCCAACGGTGCGGGCAAGACCAATCTGCTGGAGGCCCTCAGCCTCTTCACCCCCGGCAAGGGCCTGCGCGGCGCCACAGCCCCCGAGATGGGCCGACGCGAACCCGGCGAAGCCACCGGCCGGGCCTGGGCCGTCGCCGCCATCCTCACTGACGGGGATGAGGAAACGAAACTCGGCACCGGCGTCCAGTCGCCCGGGGCCGCCCGCCGCATCGTCCGCATCGACGGCGAGACGGCCCAGCCGGGCCGTCTGCTCGACCATCTGCGCCCGGTCTGGGCCACGCCCGAACAGGACCGGCTGTTTTCCGATGCCCGCGCCGCGCGGCTGAAATTCCTCGACCGGCTGGTCTTCGCCGCCGATCCCGCCCACGCGGCTTCCGTGTCGGCCTATGAAAAGGCCCTGCGCGAGCGGCTGCGCCTGCTGACCGAGGGGGCGGAAGGCCGCGCCGCCGACCCCCTCTGGCTCGATGCCCTCGAACTGCGCCTCGGCGAGGCGGGCGCGGAGGCGGCCATGGCCCGCGCCGCCGCCCTGACCACCCTCCAGGCCGCCATCGACGCCCGCAACGACCGGCCCTTCCCCCAGGCCGACCTCGGCTTGACCGGTGAGGCTGAGGCCATGGCGACCGCAGGCACCGGTGCCGAGGCCATTGCCGCCGCGATCCGCGAAGGCCTGACCCGCAGCCGCGCCCGCGACGCCGCCGCCGGCCGTTCCCTGTTCGGGCCGCACCGCTCCGACCTGACCGCCCTGCACCGCGAGAAGAACCGCCCCGCCGCCGAGGGGTCCTCGGGCGAGCAGAAGGCGCTGGTCCTCAACCTGATCCTCGCCCAGATCACCCGTCTGGCCGATCAGAGTGCCCCGCCCGTCCTCCTGCTCGACGAGGCCCCCGCCCACCTCGACACGGCCCGCCGCGCCGCCCTGTTCGACGAGATCGAGGCCCTGGGCCTGCAGGCCTTCATGACCGGCACCGAGGCGGAACTGTTCGCGCCGTTGCGGGGTCGGGCGCAGTTCGTCCGGGTCGAGGGCGGGGCGCTGACGGTCGAGTAGCACCCCCACTGCTATCGTCATTCCGGGCGGAGAGACGCGCAGCGGCTCGCAGACCCGGAACCCGGCGGCGCCGCGACGGCGGCGACCCGAAGGGCGGCGCGAAGCGTCAAACACAGGCGGACGCAAGCTACTCCAGAAACCTGCGCTCCCGACAGCTTCGCGCTCCCGCGCGCCACTGGGTTCCGGGTCTCCGCTGCGCTTCGCCCGGAATGACGATATCGGACGGGGGTTCGACCACCCCCCAAACAGTGTCTTCTCGCCCCGTGTCTTCTCGCCCCTGCGCGACCCCGACCCGCCCTTTTCGACCCTCCCGCACGATCCGACTTCGCCCCGTTTTCCGGGCTGCGACCGTTCCTGACGCAGGCATGTGCTCTCTGTCTCCATCCAGACAGGACGGGTCTTTGACAGGGTTCATCTCCATCGCCGCCGCGCCCCCAGAGGCGGTTTCGGGGCCGCTCCGGGAGGCCTTCGGGAATCGCCGGAAGCGGCCTGCATTTTTTCCGGCGAAACGCACCACTCCCGCCCCTTTGCGGACGCCGCTTTTCCTCGCAATTCCGCCCTGAATCCCTGTATGTTGCAGGCCTCGGCGCGACCCGGATTCGCGTCCTGAAAACCGTCCGTTCAAGGCGGCCCCGCCGCCGTCTTCAGAAGCCCTCCCGCAGGGCGTTTCACCGACCGAATGCATGACCGACCAGACATCGACCGCGCGTAACGAAGACACCGCCGAAGAGGCCGCCTACGGCGCCGATTCCATCAAGGTCCTGAAGGGCCTCGATGCGGTGCGCAAACGCCCCGGCATGTACATCGGCGACACCGACGACGGCTCGGGCCTGCACCACATGGTCTATGAGGTGGTCGACAATGCCATCGACGAGGCCCTCGCCGGCCACGCCGACCTGGTCCAGGTCATCCTCAATGCCGACGGCTCGGTCACCGTGACCGACAACGGCCGCGGCATCCCCACCGACATCCACGAGGGCGAGGGCGTCTCGGCGGCCGAGGTCATCATGACCCAGCTGCACGCCGGCGGTAAATTCGACCAGAATTCCTACAAGGTCTCCGGCGGCCTGCACGGCGTCGGCGTCTCCGTCGTGAACGCCCTGTCCGACTGGCTGAAGCTGGTCATCTACCGCAACGGCAAACGCCACGAGATGAAGTTTGCCCGTGGCGACACGGTCGAGAGCCTCAGGGTCACCGGCGACGCGCCGATGCGCGACAACGGCAAGGTCCTGTCGGGCACCGAGGTCACCTTCTTCCCCTCGGTCACCACCTTCGCCCACATCGATTTCGACCTGAAGACGCTCGAGCATCGCCTGCGCGAGCTGGCCTTCCTCAACTCGGGCGTGGTCATCAAGCTGCAGGATCACCGCGGGGCCGAGCCCTTCGAGGAAATCCTGCACTATGAAGGCGGGGTCGAGGCCTTCGTGCGCCACCTGGACAAGTCCAAGACGCCCATCCTCAAGGACGTCATCGTCATCCGCGGCAAGAAGGAGGGGATCGAGATCGATCTCGCCCTGTGGTGGAACGACAGCTACCACGAGACCATGCTGTGCTTCACCAACAACATCCCCCAGCGGGATGGAGGCACCCACCTCTCGGCCTTCCGCGCCAGCCTGACCCGGATCATGGGCAGCTATATCGACGCCGCCGGCGCGGCCAAGAAGGAGAAGGTTTCGGTCTCGGGCGAGGACGCCCGCGAAGGCCTGACCTGCGTCCTTTCGGTCAAGGTGCCGGACCCGAAATTCTCGTCCCAGACCAAGGACAAGCTGGTCTCGTCCGAAGTGCGTCCCGCCGTCGAGGGCCTCTGCTCCGAAGGTCTGTCGACCTGGTTCGAGGAACACCCCGTCGAGGCCAAGGCCGTGGTCGCCAAGATCATCGAGGCCGCCGCCGCCCGTGAGGCCGCCCGCAAGGCCCGCGACCTGACCCGCCGCAAGACCTCGATGGACATGGCCTCCCTGCCCGGGAAGCTGGCCGACTGCCAGGAACGCGATCCGGCCAAGTCCGAACTGTTCATCGTCGAGGGTGACTCCGCCGGCGGCTCGGCCAAACAGGCCCGCAACCGCGAGAACCAGGCCGTCCTGCCCCTGCGCGGCAAGATCCTGA
>JAIESL010000016.1 GCA_019746095.1 Caulobacteraceae bacterium | reverse complement strand
GGTACGTCCTCTCGGGCTCGAACCGAGGACCCTCTGATTAAAAGTCAGATGCTCTAACCAACTGAGCTAAGGACGCATACCGGACGGATCGCGTTCGCGACCCGGCGACGGGCCTTCTCTTGCAAACCGGCGTCGGGGTCAAGGGCTGGCTCGACGTAGGCGCGACCTGCAGCTAGGCAATAGGCATGAAACCACTGTCCGGCCTGCGCATCCTGGAGTTTGACGGCCTCGGGCCGGTGACGTTCGCGGGCATGATGCTGGCCGATCTCGGGGCCGAGGTCCTTCGCCTGAGTCGAAGCGCCGATGCCGGGGCGGCCGTGTTCAGCGAAGTCGGCGGCGAAGTCCTGCACCGCGCCCGCGCCACGGTCAGGGTCAACCTCAAGGACCCCGGAGATCTGGCCCGTGTGCTCGCCCTCGTCGAGGGGGCCGATGCCCTGATCGAGGGTTTCCGCCCGGGAGTGATGGAGCGTCTGGGCGTTGGACCGGCGATCTGTGCCGGACGCAATCCGCGACTGGTCTATGGCCGGATCACGGGCTGGGGTCAGTCCGGACCGATGGCGAATCAGGTCGGCCACGACATCAACTACATCGCCCTCAGCGGCGCGCTCCATGCCATGGGCGAGCCTGATCGCCCGCCGCGTCCGCCGTTGAACCTGATCGGCGACTACGCCGGCGGGGCCATGATGCTGGTCACAGGCGTTCTGGCCGGGCTTCTGGAAGCCAGGACGACCGGCAAGGGGCGGGTCGTCGACGCGGCCATGACCGACGGCTCAGCCCTGCTCATGAGCCTGTTTCTGGCCTTGGGGGCCCGGGGCCTTTGGAGCGGTACGCGCGGCGGCAATCTACTGGACGGCGGCGCACCCTTCTATCGTTCCTATGGCTGCAGAGACGGGCGGTTCGTGGCGGTCGGTGCGCTGGAGCCGCAGTTCTACGCCGCCCTCATCGCTGGACTGGGTCTGGAACCGGACTCGGCCCCGCAGTTCGACATCCCGGCATGGCCGGCCATCCACAGCCGGTTCGAGGCGATCTTCGCGACCCGCGACCGGGACGACTGGGCCGCGCATTTCCAGGGCACGGACGCCTGCGTCACCCCGGTCCTTACCCTGGCCGAGGCCGCTGATCACCCGCACAACGCCGCGCGCCGGACCTTCGTGAACCCGGGCACCATCCAGGCCGCGCCGGCCCCCCGGTTTGACGGAATACCCGCAGAGCCGATCGCCCAGCCGGCTCCGCTGTCGATGGAGGAGGCCCTGGACCGCTGGACCTGAAGGTCAGGCGACCGCCGCGTCGGCCCCGGCTTCCTGTCGCCCGACGGCACAGGCTTCGGCCAGGGTCGTGGCCAGAAGCACTGGATCAATCGGCTTGGTCAGGAAGGCATGGACGCCGGCGGCATCCCAGGCCGCGCGGTGCAGGTCCAGGGCGTTGGCGGTAAGGGCAATCACGGGCGTGGCCCCGTTAAGGGCCTCCTGCCGAATCCGGCGGGTCGCCTCCAGCCCGTCCATGACCGGCATCTGCATATCCATCAGGATCGCGTCGAACCTCTGCTCCGAGGCGGCTTCCAGCGCCTCGGCACCGTTTTCAACCAGGGTCAGACGACAGCCGTGCGGCTCCAGCAGCAATTGCAGGATCCGCCGGTTCACCTCGTGATCGTCGGCGGCAAGGATCGACCGTCCCACGAGCGATGCGCGCGCTTCGGCCGGTCGGACCGGCACGGCAGTGGGCGTTTCGATGGCGACCACAGGCAGGTTGAGGGTAAAGGTCGCCCCCTCCCCCTCGACGCTCTCCACGGTCAAGGAACCGCCCATCAACTCGGCGAGCTTGCGGCTGATCGACAGGCCCAGACCAGTGCCACCGTACCGCCGCGTCGTGCCGATATCCGCCTGTTCGAAACTGTTGAAGATCTGACCCAGCCGGTCCGCGGGAATCCCGCAGCCCGTGTCCGCCATGGAAATGGTCAGCCGCCCGTCCGTCCAGGTCACCGAAATCCCGATCTGGCCGTCCTGGGTGAATTTCACGGCATTGGACATGAGGTTGAACAGGATCTGCTGGACCCGCAGCGGATCGGTCCGAACCACAGCCGGGACATCGGGCGCGACCCGGACCTTCAGCCGGACGCCATTGGCCAGGGCGCGGGGCTCCCACAAGCGGACCACGGTTGCCAGACGGTCGCGGACAACCATCTCGGCGCTTTCCAGCTCCATCTTGCCGGCCTCGATCTTGGAGAAGTCGAGCACATCATTGAGCAGGCCCATCAGGACATCGCCGGCGTCGATCAGCATGGAGACATGCTCACGCTGCTGGCTGTCCAGCCGCGTGCGGCGCAGCAGGTTGGCGGCCGAGATCACTGCATTCATCGGCGTGCGGATCTCGTGGCTGACGACCGCCAGGAAATCCGACTTGGCAGCGCTGGCGACCTCGGCCTTGCGGCGCGCGGCCTTTTCGGCGTCCCGGGCCGCCTGCAGGGCCCCGGTCGTCGAGGAACTCTGCCGCACGGCAACGACCAGATGGCTCATGTACAGGACACAGCCGATGGCGATCAGCAGCTCATGCCAGTTCTGGGACACAATGGCCCCAAAGACCGGCAGGCCGAGAAAATAGGTGGCATGCGGAACCACGGCTGAAATCAGGACCGCCCGGGCATGGTGCATGTGCAGACTGACATGCAGCAGGCCGCCCGCGCACTGAACCATGGCGAACAGCTGGCCGGCGTCACCGCCGCGGAACCAGAGATAGGCCGTTATCCCGCCATAGACGACGACACTGAGCACAGTCGTGGCGCAACACAGGACCTTGTAGGCGAGATCGGGCTGCCACTCCGGGCGACGCCTGAACCGGCGGAAGACGGCATAGTCCAGCGCCTGGGTCGCCAGAACAGCCGCGAACCAGAGCGGGGGCCAGATTGACGGGGCGACAAACCAGGCCGTGCAGCCGATGAAGGCTGCGAGCGCAATCCGTGTCTTGAGCTCCCGGTAGCGAACCTGGGACACCATCGCGTAGGCTGTAACGGTCATTCTAGCCCTCCGGATTTCACAATGCGGCAAATTCTGAAACGATTGGTTTCTGCCGTGGTGACCAAACGCGTGTTCGGCGGTATGGAACAGGCGAGCTGGCCGTGCGTTGGACAGCCGGTCCCGGGGAGACACCGCTGATGAAACGCCTGTTTGCCATTCTGGCCCTGTCGACCGTGGTCGGGGTTGCCGCCTGCGAGGATCCGAACGGCTATGCTGCCGAGACGGGCGAGGCACCCATGGATCTCCCGGTCGCGCCCGCCGCCGAGGAAGCCGGCGTTCCGGTTGCGGCCCCCAGCGCGGCCGATACGCCCCCGCTCGATTCGACGATCCTGCCCGCCGAAAAACAGTCGTCCGAGGAATCGGTTCGCCCGGAAAGTGAAACCCTCTTCTATTGATCCCGGCCGGCGCGTGATCGGCGCCAGAGACCGGTGCGACCCCGTCGCCTCCCGCGACATCACGAAAGTTCCAGTTTGACGCCAAGGCCCGCCCTCTTCCTTGTCGGCATGGCGGGTGCCCTGATGTTCGCCGCCTCTGCCCATGCGGACCCGCGTGCCCAGGTTCGCGGCGAGCTGGACGCGGAGCTAAGGGCCCTGCTGGTGCGGGCCGTCGGCGAGGTCGATACGCCGGCTTCCAACCGGTTCGAGGCCCGTCGCCGGGCCCGCGGGGCCCTGGAGGCCGCCGAGGCCCTTCTGCGATCTGAGGGCTATTACCAACCGGTGCTCGAGGACATCGTCGAGGGCGAGGAAACCCCGGTCGCGATCGTCAATGTCATTCCAGGTCGCCGGTTCGCCCTCGCCGAGGTCCAGGTGCTCTGGGCGGAACCGCCGCCGGATGTCGGGGCCGAGACCGCCGTCCGCCGTGAGATTGGCCTGGCGCCGGGCCAGCCGGGACGCGCCGGCGATGTCATCTCCGCCGAGGGCCGGATCGTCGCCGGCCTGGCCCGGCGAGGTTATGCGGACGCAGAGGCCCTGCCCCGCCGGGTGGTGGTCGACCATTCGACCTTTACCGTACAGCCCACCTTTCGCATCGCCTCCGGCGCCCTGGTCCAGCTGGACGGGGTACGGCTGGAGACCGGAGGACCGACCAATCCCGACTGGGTCGTCGGCCTGGCCCCCTGGTCGGTGGGCGAGGTCTATGATCCCGAGGACGTGGCCGAGCTGGAACAGCGCCTGCTTGAAACCGGCGTCTATGACGGGGTCGCCGTGGCCCTGGCTCCACCGGACCAGTCCAATGCCGCCGGCCATCGGCCCGTCATCGTCACCCTGACCGACCGCCCGCGTCGCATCCTTGAAGCGGGGGCGACCTTCTCGACCGCCGAAGGGTCCGGCCTGGATCTGCTCTGGACCTGGCATAACCAGTTCGGCCGGGCCGACACCCTGGTCTGGCAGGCCCGCGCCGCCAACGTCGACAGCCGCCTGGGTGCGTCCCTGAGCCTGCCCCACTGGCGACGCCCCGGCGAAACCCTGCGGCTGTCCGGTGCCTTGCTGAATGAGGACACGGACGCCTACCGCCGCACCGCGGTGGCCCTCGCCGGCGACCTGCAGCAGCGGATCGGCAAGACCTCCTACATCAGCTATGGCGTCGGCCTGGACGCTGGCCAGTACGACGAAAACCGGTTCGATCCCCTGACCCGCATGCCGATCAATTTCAATCGTGACCTGCTGATCCTGACCGGTCGGGCCAGCGGCTATCTGGACCGCTCCGACGACCCCCTCGACCCGGTCTCAGGATGGCGGCTGTCCGCTTCTGTCCAGCCGACGGCGGTGACCGGGGAGGACACGGTGCTGTTCCTGCGGACCGAAGCCCAGGCGAGCGCCTATCTGCCGCTCCAGGACGGTGCCAGAACCGTCCTGGCGGGCCGGCTCCGGGTCGGTTCGATTCTCGGCGGGGCGGAGCTGACGGTTCCGTCAGACCGCCTTTTCTATTCCGGTGGCGGCGGCTCGGTCCGCGGGTTTGAGTATCAGGGCGTCGGCCCGCGCCTCCCCGACAATACGCCCCGCGGCGGCCTGAGCCTGTTCGAGACCTCGGTCGAGATCCGCCGGGATGTGTGGCGGAGTTTCCAGGCCGTCGCCTTCCTCGACGCCGGTGCCATCGGCTTCCAGGAGACGCCGAATTTCAACAACCTGCGCTACGGCGCAGGGTTCGGGGTGCGGTACAAACTGCCCTTCGGTCCGATCCGCGCCGATATCGCCTTCCCGCTCGACCGCCGCGACGGTGATGCCGACTTCCAGATCTATGTCAGCATCGGGCAGGCCTTTTGACCGAAGCCCTGCCCCCCGAGGACGCACCGGACACCGCCGCCGAAACGGCGAGGAAGACGCGCACCCGCCTTCAGGCCTTCGCCTTCTTCGGCGGAATGGCTGCCGCGATCCTGGCTGCCCTGCTGATCGTCATCGGGGTCGGTGGGCGGATGTATCTGCTGTCCGACTCCGGTCGGGGGCTGGTGACCAGTTTCGTCGCCGGAAAGAAGCTCGGTCGCTATGGCCGCATCAATGTCGAGGGCGTGCGCGGCGACCTGTTTGATGACTTCACCATCGACCGGGTCACGGTCACTGATGCGAGCGGCGTCTGGCTGGAGGCGCGCAAGGTGCGGGTCGACTGGGACTGGTGGACCCTGGTCACCCAGACCTTTCATGCCACCGCCGTCGAGGCCGAGGTCATACGGCTGATCCGCCGTCCGGAACTGGAGGCCAGCAGCGAACCGCCCGGACCCCAGCCCCTGTCCGTCGACATCGACCGGTTCGCGGCCGACGTGGAACTGCTGGAAGGCTTCAGCCAGGAGTATGGACGCTGGAAGCTGACCGGCGAGGCTGATGTTCCGCGCAAGGGAACCAGGACGGCCGCGATCAATGCGGTCAGCAACAGCCGTCCGGGGGACTATCTCAGGCTAACAGCGACCATCGGGGACCGGCTGGATGCCCTGCGCGTGAACCTGCGCGCCCAGGAGGCGCGCGGTGGTCCGCTGGCCGGTGCGCTCGGCTATTCCCCGGACCAGCCGTTCTTCGCCACGGCCGTGGTCAACGGAGAGGTCATCGATGCAGTGGTGCGCACCGGCGACTTCGTTCCGCTGGTGATCAAGGGTCGCTATGGGGAAACGCGGACCCGGGTATCCGGCTTTGCGGACTTCTCCGGCTCGGACCTGCTGGCGCCGTTCGCAGAGCGGATCGGCCGCACGGTCCGTTTCGGCTTCGCCACCTCCGGCGACAGTGACGACGACGGCCGGATCGGCGTCGGCTGGCGGCTGATTGCAGGCAACCTCGAGTCCCGCGCCAGCGGTGAAATCCGGCTCAAGGATCAAAGCAGTCCGGACGGGATCACCCTGGACGTCTCGACCCGGTCCCTGACCCGGCTGGTCGGGCAGGCCGCGGGCGGACCGGCCGCCTACCGGGGTGTGTTCCGTGGCAATCCCGCGACCTGGCGGCTGGACGGGTCAATCGACCTGATCGCGCCCGAGGTCTCAAGCTACCGGGCCCAGAGGATACTCGGGCCGTTGAACCTTCAGGTCCGCCAGGGGCGCGCCGACCTTGACGGTGATCTCCGGACCGTCGGCGGATCGACCGCGGGGATTGTCGGCGGCCTGCTGGGTGCCACACCGCGTGCGACCTTCGAGGCCGCGCGGCAGGCCGATGGGGCGATCCTGCTGGAGCGCATCGACCTGACCGGCCAGGCCCTGACCGTTTCGGGATCCGGGGGCCGCAATCTGGTGGGCGCACTCGGCTTCCGGGGCCGTGCTGAAATCACGGACGCGTCGCGGATCCACAAGGGTGCGCGCGGACGTTTCGGCGGGCCCATCTCGGCCTCGACGGCCCGGACCGGGGCACCCTGGCGGTTGACCTTTGACGGACGGGCGCGGGGCCTCGCGACCGGCATGGATGAGCTGGACCGCCTCCTCGGCGCGACACCGCGTCTGCAACTGACCGGTGCGCTGGCAGACGGCCGTATCGCAGTCGAACGGGCCCAGCTGACCGGCACCCGGGGATCGGCCGCAGCCCGGGGGGCCATCGGCAGTGACGGACAACTCAGGCTCACCCTGGACTGGAATGCCCGGGGACCATTCGGGGTCGGACCCGTCGCGATCGACGGGGCCATGACCGGCCAGGGGGCCCTGACCGGGACGCTCGCCGAGCCCCGCGCCGATCTGACCGCCGCCTTCGGCACGGTCCGTGCCGGGGCCCTGTCCCTGACCGGGGCCGAAATGACCCTGAGCTTCCGGCAGGGCCCTGACGGCTCGGACGGGCAGATCGCCCTGACGGCCGGATCGAACTACGGCCCCGCGCGCGCCAGCGGCCATTTCTTCCTCGGCGGTGACCGTCTGCGGCTGACCGAGGTTGATCTGAACGCCGGCGGGATCGTGGCCCAGGGGGCGATCGCCCTGTCGGACAATGTCCCGTCCAGCGCCGACCTGACCTTCACCGCCCGACCGGGCGCCTTCCTCGCGACCGGCACGGCCGACGGCCGCATCCGCCTCACCGACGGCGCGGGTTCCGAGACGGCGATCCTCAACGTCACCGGCCGCAATGTGCGCCTCGCGGGCTCGGCCTGGGTCGTCCGCACCCTCGATCTGAACGGCCGCGGGACCCTCGAACGGCTGCCGTTCAAGCTCAAGGCCGATGTCGGCGGGGCCACCCCGGTGTCGTTCGAGGGAACCGGCGTCTATGCCCGCAACGATCCGTCCCAGTCCGTCGTGCTGGAAGGCAGCGGCCGGGTCCGGGAGATCGCCTTCACCACCCGCAATCCCGCCGTCATCGCCCTGTCCGGCGACGGCCGTGTCGCGCGGGTTGATCTGGGGATCGGCGGCGGCGTCTTGCTCGGCGAACTGCGTCAGGACTCCCGGGCGGCCATCATCGAGGCCAACCTGACCAGCGTCGATCTCGGTACCCTGATCCAGGACATGCGCGGGCGGGTGACCGGCCGCCTGTCCCTGCGCGGAGCCGGTGAGGACCTCTCGGGATCGGCCAACATCACCCTGGACGACATCCGCAGCATCGATGCCCCGCGCGGCCTCGCGGTGGACGGCACGGTCACCGCCCTGCTGGTCAACAATACGCTGCGCATCCAGGCCAATGCCGCCGACGGCGAGGCCGTTCGGGCCGTCGCCGACGTGACCCTGCCGGTCGAGGCCTCGGCCGCGCCCCTGCGCCTGGCGGTCGTCCGCACCCGCGAGATGTCGGGCGAAATCTCGATCCAGGGCCAGATCCAGCCGATCTGGGACCTGCTGGCCGGCGGCGAGCGATCGCTCTCGGGGCAGATCAACGCCCGTGCCACCCTGGCGGGCTCGATGGCCGAGCCGCGTCTCAACGGCCGACTGGACCTGCAACAGGGCCGCTTCCGGGACAGCGCCACCGGCGTCAGCCTGGAGACCATCACCCTGGCCAGCCGCTTTGACGATACGACCGGCCTGGTCGAGACCTTCAGCGCCGTCGACGGAACCGGGGGCGCGGTCAGCGGCAGCGGCCGGATCGGCCTCAAGCAGGGCTCTGCCTCCAGCTTCCAGCTGCTGTTCAACCGCTTCCGCATCATCGACAACGACATCGCAGAGGCCCGGGCCTCCGGCCCCCTGAGCGTGACCCGGGGCACCGACGGCAACATCACCCTCACCGGTCAGATGGACATCGACGAGGCCCGTATCGAGGCCAATCCGCCCGGCTCCAACGGGGTCGTCCGCATGGACGTCATCGAGGTCAACCGCCCTGGTGGGGACATTCCCGAAGAGGAGCAGAACCGCCAGCGCGGCCTGCAGTTCGGGCTGGACATCAGCCTGCGCTCTCCCGGGGGCGACGTCCGGGTGGTCGGCCGCGGCCTCAATGTGGCGATGAATGTCGACGCGCGGGTCACCGGCACCCTTGCCCGCCCGGTCCTGAGCGGCACAGCGCGGGTCGTGCGCGGCGACTATGATTTCGCGGGCAAGCGGTTTGTGTTCGACGAGCGCGGCACGGTCACTCTCTCGACCCGTCCGGAACAGATCCGGCTGAACCTGACGGCCACACGTGAGGACCCGGCCCTGACCGCCACCATCCGTGTGACCGGCACGGCGGCCCGACCCGAGATTGTCCTGACTTCCACCCCGGCCCTGCCCCAGGACGAGATCCTGTCCCAGGTGCTGTTCGGGCGCTCGGCCTCCCAGCTCTCGCCCTTCGAGGCGGCCCAGCTGGCGGCGGCCGTGGCGGCCCTGGCCGGCGGGGGCGGCTTCGATGTGATCGGTAACCTGAGGGAGCTCGCCGGCCTGGACCGGCTGTCGTTCGGCGGCGAGGCCTCAAGTCTGACGGTCGCCGGCGGGCGCTACATCACCGACGATGTCTATCTTGAGATCATCGGCGGCGGCGAGACCGGCGCAGCGGTCAACGTCGAATGGCAGGTGCGCCGAAACCTGACCGTCAGTTCCAAATTCGGCGGACAGGGCGACGCCAGCCTGTCGATCCGATGGCGTCGGCAATCAAACCAGCCGGGCGCCGATCGCGAGGATCGACGCCCGAACCGGTAATGCGGGCCTATTGGGCTGCCGCCATACGGATCTTGTTGAGCGCACCGGCCCCGCGGATCGAGGCGATCTGGGTGATCGCCGCGATGGCAAGGAGGGCCACGGTGAGGAGCGTCATCCACATCGGCTGGGCTGCCGCAATGGCCGGTACCAGGAAGGCCAGGCAGGCGGTTCCCAGGCCCCAGATCACCAGGATCAGGAAGATGATCGGCAGCACCCCATTGGGCTTGCGCCATTGAACGGCGGCCAGGATGAGATGCAGAACGACAATGGCACCTGTCACCATCAGGCCGCTCTGGGCCTGTTGCGCCATCTGCTCGGCTGAGGGGGCTTCGCCGAGCATTTGCTCGACCATACCCCGGGCCGCTTCGATCCCGGCATCGGTCGAGGCATACCAGCCCGCCACCGCCTGGTTGATCGCGCCCAGGATGATGCCCACGGCACCGACGCGGGCTGCATCGAGTGCGCCCTGTTCGGTCGTAAGGCTCGCGGCCGGGTTCATGGCCTTGATCAGGTCTGTCATCGGGTATCTCCAGAAGATGATGGCATAGCCTAACCGCATCCCGGCCGGAATCGAAAGCAGATCGCCTTCACCTTTCTGACCCGGGCCGCTAGGGTTCGCCCGCATGCGGATTCTAGCCCCCGACCAGATCGTGCTCGACCATGTCGCAGCGCGCGAGACCGCCATCATCGAACGGGCGGTCGCCTGGTCGAACGTCAATTCGGGCAGCCGGAATGCCAACGGACTGGCGCATGTGCTGGCCCTGCTGGAGGCCGAGGCCCGGCATCTGCCCGCCGAGGTGGTCCGCATCCCGACGCAGGGCTCAAGTTCCGTCGGTGACGACGGTACGGTGCGAACCGAGGCCCATGCGGATGCACTGCGGATTACCGCCCGGCCCGAGGCGCCGGTCCAGGTCGTCCTGACCGGTCACTATGACACCGTCTTCCCCACCGAAAGCACCTTCCAGACGGTGACGACCCGTTCCGACGGGGCCTTGAACGGCCCGGGCATCGCCGACATGAAGGGCGGGATTTCCGTCCTCCTGGCGGCGCTGGAGGCCTTCGAGACCCATCCGGACCGCGCGAACGTCGGCTGGACCGTCCTGCTGTCGCCCGATGAGGAGATCGGCTCGCCGGCCTCCGCCCCCCTGCTGGCCGAACTGGGTGCGCGGGGCCATGTCGGCATGACCTACGAGCCGGCGCTTTCCGACGGGACCCTGGCCGGCGCGCGCAAGGGCAGCGGCAACTATCATCTGATCGTCACGGGCAAGGCCGCCCACGCCGGTCGCGCCTTCCATGAGGGGGCCAATGCGGTCGCAGGCGCAGCCATGATCGCCGCCCGCCTGCACGCCCTGAACGGCCAGCGCGAGGGCGTCACCGTCAATGTCGCGAAGATCAGCGGCGGCGGGGCCCTGAATGTCGTGGCCGACAATGCCGTCGTCCGCTTCAATGTCCGCGTCCCGGATGCCCAGTCATCGGCCTGGATCGCCGAGACGGTCCGCCAGATCGCCGGCGAGCCCCCCTTCCCCGGCCTGACCCTGGACCTGCATGGCGGCATGACCCGCGCACCGAAGCCGATGGACGCCAGCCAGACGGCCCTGTTCGAGGCGGTCCGGGAAACCGGGGCCCTGCTCGGGCAGCCGATCGCCTGGAAGCCCTCGGGCGGGGTCTGCGAGGGCAACAACCTGCACGCCGCCGGCCTGCCGAATATCGACACCCTTGGGGTGCTGGGCGGCGATATCCATTCCGATCAGGAGTTCGCCTGGCCCGCCAGCTTTGTCGAACGTGCCCGGCTCAGCGCCCTGATCCTGTGCAAGATCGCCTCGGGCGAGATCGATGCGCTGAAGCTCAAAGCCCTGCGTCTGGAGACGATGTAAGCCCATGCTCGTCGTCCGCCCCGCCGGCCCCGCCGATCTCGACTTCCTTCTGGAACTGGCCATCCTGTCCGGGCCGGGCTTCACCAGCCTGCCCGAGGATCCTGACCAGCTCGCCGAACGGCTGGACCTGAGCCGGGACAGTTTTGCCGGCAAGATCGAGCCCCGGCACCGCTGGTACACCCTGATGCTGGAAGAGACCGAGACCGGCGACGTCGACGGCATCGGATCGGTCAAGGCGGCGGTCGGGCTGAACCGGCCCTTCTTCTCGTTCCGCGTCGTGACCAACACCCAGTCCTCGCCCTCGCTGGGCATCAGGCTGGAACAGAAGACCCTGGTGCTGGTCAATGAATGCACTGGCTGGACCGAGGTCGGCTCGCTGTTCCTCAAGGCCGACCGGCGCAAGGGCGGCGCGGGACGGCTGCTGAGCCAGTCGCGCTACATGCTCATCGGGGCCGAGCCTGACCTGTTCGCCGACACCGTCCTGGCCGAGCTGCGCGGGGTGTTCACGCCGGACGGCGCCTGCCCGTTCTGGGACCATGTGGCGCACAAATTCTTCCCCATGGATTTCGATGAGGCCGACCGGATGACCGGTTCGACCGACAAGCAATTCATCCTGGACCTGGCCCCGCGCCACCCGATCTATATGGACCTGCTGCCCGAGCCCGCCCGTGCGGTGATCGGCAAGGTCCACCCGCAGGGCGTGCCCGCCATGGCCCTGCTGGAAAGCGAAGGCTTCCGTCCCAACGGCCTGATCGACATCTTCGACGCCGGCCCGACCGTGACCTGCGACCGCGACAATATCCGCACCGTGCGCGATGCCCGGAGCCTGAAGGTGGCGGTGGCACAGGAGGTGGAGGCGGAACTGCCGGCCCTGATCTCGACCGGCAGCGTCGGTGGCTTCCGCTCGGTGCGCCAGCGCGCGTCGATCGAGGGGGATGTCGTCACCCTCACAGCCGAGACCGCGGACGTGCTGCGGGTGAAGTCGGGCGACATCGTGCGGGTGAAGACGTGAGTGACAGAATGACCCATTTCAAATCCATCGATCCCGCCACCGGCGAAACCGTCTGGGAGGGTGCCGCCGCCACGGCCGCCGAGGTTCAGGCCGCGACCGACCGCGCCCGCGCCGCCTTCCCCGACTGGGCGGACCGCTCGCGTCAGGACCGGGTCGATGCGGTCAAACGCTATCAGTCGGTGCTCAAGGCCCGCGCCCCGGCGATGGCCGAGGCCATCTCCAGAGAGACCGGCAAGGCCCTGTGGGAGACGACGGCCGAACTCGGTGCCATGGCGGGCAAGGTCGATATCTCGATCCGCGCCTATGACGAGCGCACCGGCGAGCGTACGGCCGAGACCGGCTTCGGCCAGGCCACGCTGCGGCATCGTCCACACGGCGTGGCGGCGGTGCTCGGGCCGTTCAACTTCCCCGGCCACCTGCCCAATGGCCATATCGTCCCGGCCCTGCTGGCCGGTGACACCGTCGTCTTCAAGCCCTCGGAAGAGACCCCCTGCATCGGCCAGTTGATGGCCGAGGCCTTCGCCGAGGCTGACCTGCCGGACGGCGTGGTCAATGTCGTCCAGGGCGGACGCGAGACCGGGGCGGCCCTGCTGGACAGCGGCATCGACGCCCTGATGTTCACCGGCTCGGGCGCGGCGGGCGCCCATTTCCGGCGCAAATTCGCCGACGATCCGCATGTGATCCTGGCGCTGGAGCTGGGCGGCAACAATCCGCTGGTGGTCTGGGACGCGGCCGACGCAGAGGCCGTGGCCGGGATCGTGGTCCAGTCCGCCTTCGTCACGACAGGCCAGCGCTGCTCCTGCGCCCGCCGGCTGATCGTGCCGGAAGGGCCGCAGGGCGACGCGATCGTCGAGGCGGTCAACGCCATGGTCGAACGGCTGATCTTCGCGCCATGGAACTCCACCCCCGAACCCTATGCCGGCCCGCTGATCTCGGTGAAGGCCGCCGAGGCCGCGCTGAAGGCTTTGCAGGACCGGATCGACATGGGCGCGAAGGTGATCCGCGCCTCCGGCCCCGTCGGCAATCTGCCGGGGGCCTTTGTCGCCCCCGCCATCATCGACGTCACCGGCGTGGATGTCCCAGACGAGGAAATCTTCGCGCCCTTCCTGTCGGTTACGCGCGTCTCTTCATTCGACGCCGCCATCGCCGAAGCCAACGCCACCCGCTACGGCCTGTCCGCCGGTCTGGTCAGCGACGACCCGGCCCACTGGGACCGGTTCATCCGCCGCATCCGCGCGGGCGTCGTGAACTTCAACCGCCCGACCACGGGCGCCGCCGGCGACATGCCCTTCGGCGGCCTCGGCGCCAGCGGCAATCACCGGCCGAGCGCCTATTACGCGGCGGACTACTGCGCCTATCCGGTGGCCAGTTTCGAGGCGCAGCGCGTGAAGAATATCGAAAGTGAGATCAAAGGCTTGAGGGCGTGACCTCCGCCCTCGAAGCCAATGCCGACGGCCTGATCGGCCCGACCCACTCCTATGCAGGCCTGTCGCCGGGCAATCTGGCGTCCAGCCTGAACAAGGGCGAGGCGTCGAACCCGCGCGCGGCCGTGTTGCAGGGCCTCGACAAGATGAAGACCCTGGCCGACCTCGGCCTGCCGCAATACGTCCTGCCGCCGCATGAGCGGCCCAACATCCCCTTCCTGCGCAGCCTCGGCTTCACCGGTTCGGACGCCCGTGTGCTGGAACAAGCCTGGAAGGACGCGCCGACCTTTGCCGCGGCCGCCTGCTCGGCCTCGCCCATGTGGGCCGCCAATGCGGCGACGGTGACGCCGTCCGCAGACGCCGCCGACGGCCGGGTGCATTTCACCCCCGCCAACCTGGTCACCAACCTGCACCGCTCGCTCGAGCACGAACAGACCAAACGGTCGCTGGACGCCCTGTTCCCGGACACGGACCGGTTCGCCGTCCACGACGCCCTGGCCTCTGTCGCCCACCTCGCCGACGAGGGTGCCGCCAACCATGTCCGCCTGTGCGCCGAACACGGCGAGCCCGGCGTCAATCTGCTGGTCTGGGGCCGCGAGGCCTTCGAACCCTGGGCCGACGCCTTCCCGGCCCGCCAGACGCGCGAGGCCTCGCAGGCCGTGGCCAGCCGGCACGGCGCGTCCGGCGTGGTGCTGGCCCGCCAGTCCCGCGCCGCCATTGCCGGCGGGACCTTCCACAATGACGTCGTCTGCGTCGGGGCCCTGGAGACCCTGTTCTTCCACGAGCTCGCCTTCGAGGACACGGCGGGAACCAAGGCCGCCATCCGCGCCGCCGCCGGGGACCGGTTCGAGCCGGTCTTCGTCGAGGTCTCGTCTACCGACCTGCCCCTGGCCGACGCCATCTCCAGCTATCTGTTCAACTCCATGCTGGTGCAGATCCCCGGCGAGGATCGCCTGACCCTGATCTGCCCGACCGAGACGCGCGACAACCCGCGCAGCCATGCGGTCGCCGAGCGGCTGGCCGCCTCCAACGGCCCCATCGGCCGCGTCGAATACGTCGATGTGCGCCAGTCGATGCGCAACGGCGGCGGCCCCGCCTGCCTGCGTCTGCGCGTGGTCCTGACCGAGGCCGAACAGGCCGCGACCAACCCGGCCATGCGGCTGACCGATGACCTGCACGGCCGGCTGTCGGCCTGGGGGGCCAGACACTATCGTGACCGCCTGACGCCCGCCGACCTCGCCGGCCCGGACCTGCTCGAGGAGAGCCGGGTGGCGCTGGATGAACTGACCGGCCTGCTCGGTCTCGGCGGTGGCTTCTATCCCTTCCAGCGAAACTGAGGCGCACGCGATGGCGGCCAATCCGTTCCTGATCGCAGGCGGGATCCTGAGCGCCCTCGCCTCCCTGCTGCATCTTGCCGTGTTCGCCGGCGGGCCTGCCTGGTACCGCTTCTTCGGTGCCGGCGAGGGTATGGCGCGTATGGCCGAGCGGGGCTCGCCGGTCCCGACCCTGATCACCATCGGCATCGCCACCGTTCTCGCGGTCTGGTCCGCCTATGCCTTCTCCGGCGCCGGCCTGATCGCCCGTCTGCCGCTGATCCGGACCGCGCTGGTCCTGATCTCGGCGGTCTATCTGTTGCGCGGTCTGGTGCTGGTCCCGGCGCTGGCGCTCAATTTCGGCGGGGTGACGCCGTTTGTGCTGTGGAGTTCCCTGATCGTCCTGGTCTACGGCCTGGCCTATGCGATCGGGACCTGGCTCGCCTGGCCGTCGCTTTCAGCAAGGGGATGATCCGCCCCCCGGCGATCGGCCTCGCCGCCGGCGCTCACTGTCAGTTCGGGGTCATGACGGGACAGAACCGGCCTCAGGCCGCGAATCGCCCACCGCGCGCCGCATAGGCCTGGCTGCCGCGGCTGACCACCCGGTCCGTCGGCAGGACGGCGTCGATGGCGATATCGGCCGCGCCTTTCAGCCGGCCGTAGATCGGGCCGAAGTCCTGCAGGGTCTGCTGTTTCAGTTGCTCGATGGAATCGATGACGAAATAGACCTGCTGGAAGTCGTCAATCCGGTAGAGGGTCCGCATCACCCGCTCGAGGTCAAAGCCGAGGCGGTTGGGCGAGGCATCTTCCAGCGAAAAGACGCTCTCGGTCGCCGAGGACACGATCCCGGCCCCGTAGATGCGAAGTCCGTCGGCGTCCTGCATCAGGCCGAACTCGACCGTGTACCAGTACAGCCGGGCCAGGTTCTGCAGCACGCCCAGCGACGCCGCCCTCTGACCACCCTTGCCATAGGCCTCCATATAGGCGGCAAAATCGGGGTCGGTCAGCATCGGCACATGGCCGAAGACATCGTGGAAGATGTCCGGCTCCTGCAGATAGTCCAGCTGGTCCGGCTTGCGGATGAACTGGCCCGAGGGGAAGCGGCGGTTGGCCAGATGGTCGAAGAAGACCTCATCCGGCACGAGTCCGGGCACACAGACGACCGTCCAGCCCGTCAGGGCCTGGAGCTTGGGGTTCATCACCGCGAAATCCGGGATGCCACCGGTGTTGAGGTCCAGCGCCTTCAGCCCCTGCAGGAAGACGTCTGCGGCGCGACCGGGCAGGATCTTCATCTGCCGGGCATACAGCGTGTCCCAGGTTTGGTGCTCGACCGCGTCATAGGCGGCCCAGTCCTGCGGAATGGTCCAGTCGGCGGCGGCCCCGGGCGGGGGGGCGTCGAACACGTGTTCGAAGTCGGACATGGACGCGCTCCTCCTACCGTCGGGCTCTGCTCGACCCTTGGCCAGCAATCTAGGCGCGCCCGGCCACTCACGCCAGCCGCAGATGAGTCAGGTCAGTGGATGGCATGGGCCCGGGGCGCATGGTGCCCCTGGGCATCGACCGTGAACCAGCGGGCCTCCGATTCCCGCGTCAGGGCTGCAAGCTCGGGATCATGTTCCAGCGCCGTTTCAGCGGCATAGGCGACGAAGCCGCCATCGGGCCCGATGGCCAGGACCTGATAAAAGGGCTGGTCCGGCGCGACCTCACCGGTCTCCCCCGGCTGGCCGGCATAGGCCGCGTCAATGTCGATCACCACGCCGCCAAAGGCGGCGTCGCGATGACGAACGATCTGGCCGAGGCCGAATTTCGCGACAGTTTCCTGGGTCATGAGGGGACAGTGAATGACCCGACCTGAGCCTGATCCGGCCTTTCCGTTCATTTTCACGACAGACACGCTTGGCTCGGACGATTGCACGGTCCTAGAGTGTCCGGGACGGGCGCCGCTTTGGACCGCCCACCATGAAAGTTCGGCCCATGCCGGAGACCGAAGGCACGCCACGGCGTGACCAGAGGTCCCAGGCCCCGGGGTCCGATGGGCAGGGTGCCGCGAACGGCACCGCCCTCGACTCAAGGGCTTCAGGTCGCGATGCGCCGCTGTATGGCGCACTCGACCTCGGGACCAACAATTGCCGGCTGCTGATCGCAAAGCCGGCGCGCGACGGTTTTCGGGTCGTCGACTCCTTCAGCCGTATCGTACGGCTGGGCGAAGGGCTGTCGCGGACCGGCGTCCTCGATGCCGGGGCCATGGACCGGGCCTATGAGGCCCTGGCCCTGTGTGGCGAGCGCGTCGCCCGGAAGGGCGTGGATCCCTCCCGCCTGATGGCCGTGGCCACCCAGGCCTGCCGCCAGGCCGAGAACGGGCCGGCCTTCATCGAACGGGTCCGCCTGGGCACCGGCCTGAAGCTGCGTATCATCGACCCCGTTGAGGAAGCCCGTCTGGCCGTCCGGGGCTGTCTGAACCTGTTCGACCCGACGGTGGACGCGGTCCTGGTGGTCGACGTCGGGGGCGGCTCCACCGAGCTCAACTGGCTGTCACGGCGAGGCGACAGCTTTGTCCTGGAAGGCTGGATGTCGGCCCCGGTCGGTGTGGTGACCCTGGCCGAGCGGCATCCGGAACCGGCCGGAGACCTGGAAGCCTGGTACGAGGCCATGGTGGCCGACATGGGGGCCGCGATCGCGGATGCCCCGGTCGACCCCGCGCTGCGTGACCTGTTCACCGGGGGGCGCGCCCATATGGTCGGCACCTCGGGAGCCATCACCAGCCTGGCCGGCATCCATCTGGGCCTTCGGCGGTATCAGCGGAATCTGGTCGACGGTCTGTGGATGACCCGGTCCGAGTGCGAAGCCGCCGCGGACACGCTGAAACGCATGGGCGCGACCGGGCGCTCGGCCGAGCCCTGCATCGGGCCCGACCGGGCCGATCTGGTCCTCGCAGGCGCTGCCATCATGGAAGCGGTGCAACGCGCCTGGCCCTCGGACCGGGTCCGCGTGGCCGACCGCGGCCTGCGGGAGGGCCTGCTGCTCCAGCAGATGCGCGACGACCGCAAGCCGGCCCGCCGTCGCCGCCGCAATCGCGGCTAGTTTGCGACCTGAACCGGCAGGGTGATGTCGCAGACCGAGAAATCAGCGCCGCGCGACGCCCGCGTCTGCTCCACCATCGTGCGGAACCGGGGCGAATCCGTCGCCAGCACCTGAACCGAGGGCCGTTCGGCCTCGGCGATGTCGGCGGCGATCCGTACCCGGGTCATGCGATCCGGCTCGGACGTCACCATGCCGTTGTCACCGTCGCCGACACGCAGGCTGCGCACGACGTCCAGGCCGGCGACCGTCATGCCCCAGATGGTGTAGCGCTTGTCCAGCGCCGGATAGGCCTGACGCATCAGGAAAAACTGGCTGTTGGCGGTGTCATTGCCCTCATCGCGGGCCATGCCGGCCACGCCCGGGCAGTACAGGCCCCAGCCATGCACCTTGCCGTCACCGGTCAGGGCGAAGGCCGCGTCGGGCTGGGTCTGGATCGGCAGGGAGTGGAAGAACCCTACCCGCGCGCCAGCCGGCTCCGCGACGGCGACGAATGGCATGGCTGTATCGCGGCGGAAGGTGAACTCGGCCTTCAGATCCGGATAGGGGCTCTGGCCCTCTCCGTTGCCGAGGGGGTCACCGGTCTGGGCCATGAACCAGTCAATGACCCGGTGCCAGGGCACATTGTCGTAGAAGCCGCGCCGGGCCAGCAGCTTGATCCGCTCGACATGAAGCGGTGCGACCTCGGGAGTCAGCTCCACCAGCACGCGACCGCGCGTCGTGTCGATGACCAGCAGGTTCTCGGCCGGAACCGCCCGCCACTCGGACACTGCGGCCGCAGCTGCCACTGCAGGCGGCGGGGGTGGCGGGGGTGGCCCGCCGACATCCTGTGCCAGGGCCGGTGCGGCGGTCAGGGTGAGCAGGGCCGCAAGGCCGGTGACGGTCTTCATCGCATCCTCTCCCGGGTCGATCATCCCCCGCTGACCTGAACGGCCGGCTGAACATCGCAAATGGTGAAACGCGAGCCGCGCTCGGTCCGCACCTGCTCGACCATGGCGGCAAAGGCGGCACTGTTGGCGTTCATCACCCGAACCACGGGCCTCTGCCCTTCGGGCATGGCCGCGGCCGTGCGGGCGCGGGTCATCAGATCGGGATTATCGACCTGGCCGTTGGCCGCCTCCGACCCGGGCTTGAGGGCCCTGACCACCTCGAGTCCGGCCACGACCCGGCCGAACGGCGTATAGAGACCATTCAGGCTGTCATTGGCGCCGGTCATGAGGAAGAACTGGCTGTTGGCACTGTTCGGATCCTGGTTGCGCGCCATGCCCGCCACGCCGGGGCAGAACAGCGCCTGGGCCGCAGCCTTGAAGTCGGCGGTGACCATCATCTGGGCATCGGGCTGGGTCAGGACCGGCATTGAGCCGGCCACGCCCAGCTGGCCGGCGGTACCGGTGACCACACTGAAGAAGCCGCTATCGCGACCGCGACGGAACTGGAACTCGCCTTCCACATCCGGAAGGGGGCTCCCGCCCGCGCCGGTCCCTTCGGGATCGCCGGTCTGGGCCATGAAGCCCTCCAGCACCCTGTGAAATTTCAGGCCGTCGTAGAAGCCCTGGTCGGCCAGGGTGCGAACACGCTCGACCGAGCGCGGAGCCACGCGGGGTTCCAGCTCGACGAGGATGCGGCCCTTGGCGGTATCGATGACGAGCAGATTCTCTGGTGCCACCGTCCGCCACTCCGGGGCAGCCGTCTGGGCCAGGGCATTACCGGTTCCGGCAAGAAGCGCCAGCGAGAGAAGGCCGGCGGTTACGATCCTGAAGCTCATTCTATCCCTTGACCTTGGCCCGCACCATTTCGGCGACGGCGGGGCTGACAAAACTGTCGATCGCGCCGTCCAGACGGGCGATCTCCTTGACCAGGCGCGAGGCGATGGCCTGATGCCGTGGATCCGCCATCAGGAAGACCGTCTCGATGTCCGCATTGAGGCGCTGGTTCATCGCCGTCATCTGGAACTCATATTCGAAATCGGCCACCGCCCGCAGGCCCCGGACGATGATGCCGGCGTCCAGCTCTTCGGCGAAATGCATCAGCAGGCTGGAAAATGGCCGCACCTCGACCTTGTCACCGAGGTGCGCCACCTCGGCACGAACCATCTCGACCCGCTGGGCAGTCGTGAACATCGGCCCCTTTTCATCATTGCGGGCCACCCCGATGACCAGCCGGTCGACCAGCTTCACCGCGCGGCCGATGATGTCCATATGCCCGTTGGTGACGGGATCGAACGTGCCCGGATACAGGCCGATACGCATCGCTTTCCTCCCCGCCTTTTCCGTCGTTTAGCAGGTGCGAAACCGGCGGCCTAGATCGGCTCGGGCGGGTTCGACATCCAGGCGGCCTCGAGGCGGTCGATCAGGCCCCCTGCCGGGGTGAAGCTGTGCGCATCGATCGCGACCACGGCGCAGGCCGGGGTCGCACTGTTGCACAGGAAGGCGGCGTCGAAACGGTCGAGATCGGCGGCACGGACCGGCTCGGTAACACCCGTCAGTCCGGCCCCGCCCAAACCTTCCTGCACCAGGGCCTGGGCGACACCGGCCAGCATGGTGGCCTGGGGCCAGACGACCTCATCGCCTCGGACGAAACCGACATTCCACAGACTGCCTTCCGAAATCCGACCCTGGCTGTCCACGAACAGGGCATCATCGAACCCTGCGGCGCGCGCGGCACGACGGGCCTGGATCAGGCCGAAGGTGGCGACATGCTTCAGATGGGCCGCCTCGCGGGCATAGGCCTGAAGCTGCACACGAAGGCCGGCCCCAAGCGGTGGCGGCGGCGGCGATGTGGCGATCATCACCCGCGGCACGCCTTGCCAGTCCGGCGTCCGGGGGCTGATCCCGGGTGAAAACAGACTGACTCTCAGCCAGCAGGCATCCCGGTCCCCCACGGCTGCCCGCATCAGCTCGCGCAGACGGGCCTCACCGACCGGCTCGCCGAACAGCTCGACCGCCTCCGCTTCCAGCCGTGCCAGATGCAGCGCCAGCCCGCGCACTCCGCCCGCGTCCACCCGGAATGAGGTGTAGGCCCCGTAGTTGACCAGGGCGAGGTGGGTCAGATCCTCGGGCGTGGCCGGGGTGCCGTCGACGCTGAGTTCAACGGCACCCGCCATGATCAGCCTTCGGCTTCCCCGCCCTCCGGTGCCTCACCCGCGTCGGTCTCGTCGCCGCCACCGCTGTCAGGCAGGCGTTCGACCGAGACGACCTTTTCGCCATCGGCGGTCCGGAAGATGGTCACGCCCTGGCTGGACCGGCCGACGATACGCACCTGATCGACCGGGGTCCGGATCATCTGGCCACCCGAGGTCACCAGCAGCAGGTCGTCGCTGTCCTCCACCGGGAAGGCGGCCGTCAGCCGATCGCCCGCGCGGCCGCCGAGGCCATGGGCCGTCAGCCCCTGCCCGCCCCGGCCCGTCCGGCGGTACTCATAGGCGGAGGACCGCTTGCCGAAGCCGGTCTCGGTGACCGTCAGGATGAACTGTTCGGCGGCACCGAGCTGGGCGATGCGCTCGGTCGACAGGATGGCCTCGCCCGCGGTCTCGTCGCCGTCCTCATCGGCGGCCACGGTCGGCTCGTCGTCAGCCCCGTCCACCGCGCGGCGCACGGCCGATGCGTGTTTGACATAGGCCGCCCGCTCGTCGGGCGTGGCGTCGACCCGGCCGAGAACGGCCATGGAGATGACCTCGTCGCCCTTCTGCAGGCGGACCCCGCGGACACCGGTCGAATCCCGGCCCTTGAACACCCGGACGTCGTCAGCCTTGAAGCGGATGGCGCGGCCCAGGGCCGTCGTCAGCATGACATCATCCTCGGCGGTGCACAGGGCGACACCGACCATATGGTCGCCCTCCTCCAGCTTCATGGCGATCTTGCCGGCCCGGTTGACGGTGGCGAAGTCGCTGAGCTTGTTGCGCCGCACGTCGCCCGACCGGGTGGCGAACATGATGTCGAGATTGCCCCACTCCGCCTCGTCCTCGGGCAGGGGCAGGACGTTCATGATCGAATCGCCCGGCTCGATCGGCAGCAGATTGACGAAGGCCTTGCCGCGCGACTGCGGATTGCCCAGCGGCAGACGCCAGGTCTTCAGCTTGTAGGCCTTGCCGTTCGTGGCGAAGAACAGCACCGGCGTATGGGTCGAGGCCGAGAATACGCCGACGACGGCATCGTCCTCCTTCATCGCCACGCCCGAACGGCCCTTGCCGCCGCGATGCTGGGTTCGATAGGCGTTCAGGGCCACCCGTTTGACGTAGCCGCCGTGGGTGACGGTCACGACCATGTCCTCTCGCGGGATCAGGTCCTCGTCTTCCAGTTCGTAGTCACCCTCCCCGATCAGGGTCCGGCGCGGCACGGCGAACTCGCCGCGCACGACCAGCAGGTCCTCGCGGATCACGGCCAGGATGTTGGCGCGGTCGCTCAGCAGGGTCAGATGGCCCTGGATGGTGTCGGCCAGGCCGCGCGCCTCGCCGAAGATGTCGTCACGGCCCAGGCCGGTCAGCCGGCTCAGCGTCAGGCCGAGGATGGCGCGGGCCTGTTCATCGGTCAGGTTCAGCTTGTCGCCGTCGACCAGCATGGAACGCGGGTCGGCGATCAGCTCGATCAGGGCGATCATGTCGCCCACCGGCCAGCTCTTGGCCTGCAGCCGCTCGCGCGCTTCAGCCGGGTCGGCCGAGCTGCGGATGATGTGGATGACCTCGTCGATATTGGCCACGGCCACGGCGAGACCGACCAGCACATGGCCGCGGTCGCGGGCCTTGGCCAGTTCGAATTTGATGCGGCGGACGACCACTTCCTCACGGAATTCGAGGAAGGCCTCCAGCAGCTGGCGCAGACCCATCTGGACCGGACGGCCGTGATTCAGGGCCAGCATGTTGACACCGAACGAGCTCTGCATGGCGGTAAAGCGCCACAGCTGGTTCAGCACGACATCGGCCGAGGCGTCGCGCTTCAGCTCGATCACCATCCGCATGCCGTCGCGGTCGGATTCGTCACGGACGTCGGAAATGCCCTCGATCCGCTTCTCGCGGACCATTTCGACGATGCGCTCGATCAGGGTCTGTTTGTTGACCTGATAGGGCAGCTGGGTGACGACGATGGCCTCGCGGTCCTTGCGGATCGTCTCGATGGTGGCCTGACCGCGCACGATGACCGAACCCCGGCCGTCGCGCAGGGCGTTGCGGGGCGCCGTCCGGCCCATGATCTCGCCGCCGGTCGGGAAGTCCGGGCCCGGGACTATGTCCAGCAGGGCGTCATCGCTGATGTTCGGGTCGTCCAGCAGGGCGACACAGGCATCGATGATCTCGCCGAGGTTATGGGGCGGGATGTTGGTGGCCATGCCGACGGCGATGCCGCCCGCGCCGTTGACCAGCAGGTTCGGTATCCGCGCCGGCAGGACGACGGGCTCCAGCTCCTTTTCGTCATAGTTCGGCTGAAAATCGACCGTGTCCTTGTCGATGTCGGTCAGCAGGGCCGAGGCCGCCGGAGCCATCCGGGCCTCGGTGTATCGCATCGAGGCGGGCATATCGCCGTCGACCGAGCCGAAATTGCCCTGGCCGTCGACCAGCATCAGCCCCATCGAGAAGGGCTGGGCCATGCGCACCAGCGCCATATAGACCGAGGCATCGCCGTGCGGGTGGAACCGGCCCAGCACATCGCCGACGACCCGCGCACATTTCGAATAGGCGCGATCCGGCGTCATCTTCAGGTCGTGCATCGAGTAGAGGATGCGACGATGCACCGGCTTGAGCCCGTCCCTCGCGTCGGGCAGAGCCCGCGACACGATCACGCTCATGGCGTAGTCGAGATACGAGCGCCTGAGCTCGTCCTCGATGGTGATGGTAGAGATGTCGCCGCCCCCTGCTCCCGAGGACGGGGGAAGGGCGTCGTTATGGCTGTCGTCGGTCAAGGAAATCAGGCTTTAAAGGACCGGAATCGGAACGTGATCCACGAACGCGTTTTCTAGCATCCGGGGACTGCCGTGGCAAAGCGACGCCAGGGCTTTTCACCCCGCCCAGACAAGGACCCCGACCATGCGCCCCGCCCGTCTTGCCGCCCTCTTCTTCCTGCCCCTGGCCACCGCCCTCGCCGGCTGTATCAGCGTCACCTCCAACGACTATTCTGATCGGCCCGAGCGCGCCGCACCGGGGGCTTTCGGCGAGGCGACGCTGGTCAATGCCGACGGTGCCCGGATCGGCCGCGCGGTGCTGACCCAGGGCACCACCGGACTGCTGATCCGCATCGAGGCCGAGGGCCTGCCGCCCGGCTGGCATGGCGTCCACATCCACGCGACCGGCCAGTGCGAGACGCCCTTCACCACGGCCGGGGCGCACGTCAATCACGGGGATCCGCAAGCGCCGCACGGGCTGCTGAGCGCAGGCGGCCCGGACGACGGCGACCTGCCCAACATCTTCGCCGACGCCGGGGGGCGGGTGAACGCCGAGCTCTTCACCACCCGCGCCCGCATCGCCTCCGAGGGTCCGGGCCAGTGGCTTTGGGATTCGGACGGCTCATCCCTGGTCATCCACGCCAATGCCGACGATCACACCAGCCAGCCCATCGGCGGTGCCGGGGCCCGTATCGCCTGCGGGGTGATGGCGGCGGGCTAGCCTAGTCGGCCAGCGGCCGGGTCAGGTCGAACTCGACCCGCAGATAGCGGTTCGGGCGGCGCAGCTCATAGGCATAGACCCGACCCGGATGCACCTCGACGGCCCAGACATTGGTGGTCGAGACCGAGGCGTTGCCGGCGTTGAACAGTTCGATCGAGAATTCGTCGACCGGAAACTCCTGGCGGTTCACCGTCCCCGCGGAGGTCGTGTCCCCGCCGTACCAGTGCAGGCCGTCGGGATTGCCCTGCGGATCCCGGTGATCGTGCTTCAGCGTCAGTCCGCCCTCCTCATTGCGGCTGATCACCCAGGTGCGCGACCGGTCCTCGCCGACCCAGAAGGGAATGCGGACCTCATCGGCCGAACAGTCGCGCACATGCATCACCAGGCGCGAGGCGGCGAAATCCGCATCGGCGGCGTCAGTCGTCACCACCCGCCCGAGGAAACGCTGGCCACACAGGGCGTTGAGACTGGCCATAAAGCCCTCCTGCTGCGGGGCCGGTGACGGCACGGAGGCGCAGGCGGACAGGGCAAAAACGGCGGCGGCGAGAACGGCGATCTGTTTCATCGGGGCAGCCTAGCCCGAACACCCGGCCTCGCCTAATCTGTCGTCATGGCCGCAACCATGACGCTTCGTCTCATTATCGACGACCCGGTGCCGGGCGTGCGCTACAGCCTGCAGAAGGACGACATGCCGTTCGAGCCGCGCACCGCCGGCGACGGACCGCTCGCCTTCGAACTCCCCATCACCGTGCATCCGGACGGCCGCATGACCGGGCCGTTCGTGCGTCGGGAAGGGCCACAACGCCGCTTCGTCTACATCCGCATCGGCACCTCGGCGGGCGACCATGCCAGCGCCTGGACCCGGCGCGCCAAGATCGACATCCACGACATTCCCGCGGCCCTGCTGGCCCCGAACGCCCGTCTGGAAGTGCATCTGCCGGGGCGGGCCAGGGACGGTTCCCCGGCCTGCGCCACAGTCCGCCCGGTCATCGGATGGCGGCCTGTCTGACCGGCGTTGACTTTGGGGCGCGCCTGAGTATGTTCCGCGCCTCTCATTTCAGCGGCTTTCGCCGTCGCAAAGGTAATTCCGATGGCCAAGCCGGCTTCAATCAAGATCCGCCTGAACTCGACCGCCGACACCGGCTTCTTCTACGTCACCAAGAAGAACGCGCGGACCATGACCGAGAAAATGGTCGTCAAGAAATACGACCCGGTCGTGCGCAAGCACGTCGAGTTCAAGGAAGGCAAGATCAAGTAGGATCTCGCCCCCGACCGATTTTTTTGAAACGCCCGGCCGAAAGGTCGGGCGTTTTTCTTTGGGGCCAGCGCGCCGCTTCGCGGACCCGGAGATTCCCGCTGACGACAACGCGCAGGACCGCCATAGTCCGCCACGGGCCGGCTGGTGGCCTGACGGCGGCTGGGTCCATGTTGAATTGGTTGAAGGCACAGACAGCGCGCCGCACCGCTGGCGAACAGGGCGCGCACCGCGCCGCGGATGACCCGTATCGGGAGGCAGTGGCCGCCTGCCCGCCAGAGGCCTCCCCTCGCCTGATGTCGGCAGTGCGGGACACCGCCAGCGCCCTGGGAGCACCCCTGTCGCGCGGAAACCTGCGCCGCCATCGCGGGCGGATCATCGTCATTCTGGCCCGGCAACTGGCGGACGCCAACCAACGCCTGAGTTCGAGCCACTGGACCGGTCCCGACGGGCACAACGTCGGTCGGGATGTCTTCCAGGCCTATGGCATCGCCCTGGATGTCGCCCGCGGGGCGCGGTCGCTCGAGGACCTGATAACGACCCTGTCCAGGGCGGCAGCCGCCTACCGCGAACGTCCCGGCGACCCGGACGGCTACGGCTCGGCCACCTTCGGCGAGATCGAACGCGATCTGAAGGCCCTCGCGGACACCCTCACCTGAAACCGCCCTTGGCCCGGACAGGTGCGGCCCCGGCATGCTAGGCTGCCGCGATGACTGATCCGACCGACGGCCCGCTGACCCCACCCGAAAGCCCGGTCCACCGGGCGCTCCGCTTGAAGAAGGCCGCGATCGAGGCGCGGGAGAAGCCGCCACGCGGCGGCCGCTTTCAGCGCGAACAGGCGGCCCGCATCGCGACCGGCAAGTCCAAGCCCTGGATGAGTCGCTAGCCGGCGTCAGGCGGCCCGGGCGATGACCTGGTTCCGCCCGCGGGCCTTGGCCTCATAGACGCCCTCGTCGGCCCGTTTCAGCAGGGCGTCGGGGGTATCGTCGACACCGGCGCTGGCGGCCACGCCGATCGAAACGGTGATGGTCAGGGCTTCGGTTCCGCCCATGATCGGAAAGGGCTGGCCGCCGACATCGCGGCGAATCCGGTCGGCAACCTGGGCGGCGTCCTCGAGACTGGCTCCCGGCATGACCACCACGAATTCCTCACCACCCAGCCGGCAGGGCAGATCTATGGCCCGGACATTGGTGGCCAGACGGACCGCGAACTCACGCAGCACCTCATCGCCGGAATCGTGGCCGAAGCCGTCATTGACCAGCTTGAAATGGTCGATGTCCATGACCAGCACGGCCACCGGGTCGCCGCCATGCCCGGCCCGACCCATCAGCGCCTGCAACTGACCCGCCATGTAGCGGCGATTGTGCAGGCCGGTCAGGGCGTCGGTGACCGCCATCTCGAGGCTGTAGTCCAGCTTCTGCTTGAGGAAGTCAGCATAGCGTTTGCGCTTGATCTGGGTCCGGGCACGGGCTTCCAGCTCCTCCGGATCGACCGGGCGCGGCAGGATGTCATTGACCCCCAGTTCCAGCGCCTTGAGCAGCCGCGGCCGATCGGCCGGATCGACCACCGCCAGAATGGGAATCCGGCGCGAGGCCTCGGTCGAACGGGTCTGGGCCACGAAGCGCAGACCGTCGAACTCCGCGCTCGAGATGTTGACGATCATCAGGTCGACCGGACCGCGCGCCGCAATCAGGGCCGTCGCAGGATCGCTTTCGACCGTCGGGCGGTGCTCGGCGGCCAGATGTTCGACCATTTTCCGGGCCTGGCGCTCATTGTCGTCGACGATCAGAACCCGACCACCGGAACCGCGCAGACGCCCGGCACCGTCGGTATCGACGCCCATCCGGCGTCCGCTCTCCTCGCGCTCACGCAGTTCGTCGATCGCCGCCTTCAGCCGCAGGAGCGATCGCACCCGCGCAAACAGGATGACGTCATCGATCGGCTTGGTGACGAAGTCGTCGGCTCCGGCATCCAGGCCCTTCAGCTTGTCCTCGCGCCCGTCCAGTGCCGTGACGAGAACCACAGGGATGTGGCGGGTCACAGGGTCGGCCTTCAGCCGCCGGCAGGTCTCGAACCCGTCCATGCCGGGCATCATCACATCCAGCAGGATGATGTCGGGGCGTTCGTCCGAGGCCACCTGCAGCGCCGTCGCACCGTCGCTGGCGGTCAGCACCTCATAATACTCGAGCGTCAGCTTGGCCTCGAGCAGGCGGACGTTCGCTTCCACATCGTCAACGACAAGAATGCGCGCCGTCATCGCCCGTTACCCCAGGTGTTTCCGGACCACGTCAAGGAAATGCATCACCGAGATGGGCTTGGAGATATAGGCCTCACAGCCGCCCTGGCGGATTCTCTCCTCATCCCCCTTCATTGCGAAGGCGGTGACGGCGACGACGGGAATGTGGCTCAGTTCCTCATCATCCTTGAGCCATTTGGTGACTTCCAGTCCGCTGATTTCCGGCAGCTGGATATCCATCAGGATCAGATCGGGCTTGTGCAGCCGCGCCAGTGCCAGGGCCTGCAGCCCCTCCCGGGTCTGCAGCGTCTGGTAGCCCTGCGAGTCGAGTAGATCATGAAAGAGCTTCATGTTCAGCTCGTTATCCTCGACGATGAGGACTTTCTTGGACATCATCACCTTGGCCTGGTTGCCTCTGGGTGCGGTTGCACGGAGGCTTTGCGCCTTCTTCGTGCACTCTGCCCCGATGGGTCTTAAGTTGGGGTGAAGCCAAACCCCGGACCTCCCGTGTCGATCCGCGCCATCTGTCGTGACTGCCTCAGGACCGGCGACCGCAAGGTCGGGCGGTGCCCGGCCTGCGACTCGCGCCGGATGGTCTGCCATGACGAACTGGACCGGCTGACCATCGCCCACCTCGACTGCGACGCCTTCTATGCCTCGGTGGAGAAGCGCGACCGGCCCGAACTTCGCGACCGACCCGTCATCGTCGGCGGCGGCAAGCGCGGCGTGGTCTCGACCTGCTGCTACATCGCCCGCCAGTACGGGGTCCACTCGGCCATGCCGATGTTCAAGGCGTTGAAGGCCTGCCCCGAGGCCGTCGTCATCAAGCCGGACTTCCGCAAATATGTGGCCGCGAGCGAGGCCATATTCGGTGCGGTCGGCCGGCTGACGCCCCTGGTCCAGACCCTGTCGCTGGATGAAGCCTGGATCGGCCTGGCCGGGACCGAACGGCTGAACGGCGGCCCGCCGGCCTTCCAGCTGATCCGCCTGCAGCAGCAGATCGAGGCGGACACGGGCCTGACCGTCTCGATCGGCCTGGCCCCCAACCGCTTCCTCGCCAAGGTCGCGTCCGAACTGGACAAGCCGCGCGGCTTCTCGGTGCTGGGCTCAGAGGCCCCCGCCGTGCTCGCCCCCCGGCCGGTCAGCATCCTGCCCGGGGTCGGTCCGGTGTTCCGCAAGACCCTGCAGAGCGACGGCTATGCGACCGTCGGCGATCTGGCCGCCGCCGACGTGCGCGATCTGGTCAAACGATACGGCGAGACCGGACTTCGCCTGCATGACCTCGCCCACGGCCGCGACGCCCGCGCGGTCAATCCCGGCCACGAACGCAAGGGCATGAGCGCCGAGACCACCTTCAACGAGGACCTGACAACCGCAGAAGACCTGGAAGCAGAGCTGTGGCCCCTTTGCGAGAAGCTGGCGTCCAAGGCGCGACGCGACGGTGTCGCCAGCCGGGTCCTGATCCTCAAACTCCGCCGCACCGACTTCAGGATCGTGACCCGACGCATCAGCCTGCCCGAGCCGGTCCAGACCGCCCGCGCCCTGTTCGCCGCCGGACGGGCACTGATGGCCCCCGAACTCGGCCGCCCCTACCGCCTGATCGGTATCGGCATGGGAGAGATCATTGACGCTCCGGAGTCCCATACCCTGTTCGAGACGGCCGAGACCCGCGCCCTCAGGACCGAGACGGCGATTGATGCCCTGCGGGCCAGGTTCGGAGCGAAGGCCGTGGTGGCCGGACGGGCATTGAAGGACTGACGGGCGGCAGGGCTGCGTCACAGAACCATGATGACCCGGGCCGCCGGGCCGGTCATAAGCGCGAAAGCCATATCGGAGCTTCCCATGCGCCCCCATCGTCGTGACCTGATCGCCGGCTCGGCCGCCGCCTTTGCCTTCACCGGCCTGGCCCGCAACGTTGCGGCCCAGACGACCGCGACGGAAGAGACCTACGTCAATCAGGTCCACGGCTATGGTCCGCTGGTCCGGGACCCCAACCGCCTGCTCGACCTGCCGGAGGGCTTTTCCTACCAGGTCATCTCCCAGAGCGGTGACACCATGGACGACGGCCTGTTCGTCCCCGGCCAGTTCGACGGCATGGGCTGCTTTGCCCTCGACGGCTCGCGCGTCGCCCTGGTGCGGAACCACGAACTGAAGGGCTCCAGCGGCCTGCATCGCAACCTCGGTCCAGGCGGGTTCCACCAGGAGCGGATCGGCCTGCTCGACCCGGCCAAGGGCTATGACACCTACAAGGACGGCCGCCCCCTGCCCGGCGGCACCACCACCCTGGTCTATGACCTTGAGACCCGTCAGGTCGTGCGGCAGTTCCTGTCCCTCTCGGGCACCAGCACCAACTGCTGCGGTGGCCACACCCCCTGGGGCAGCTGGCTGACCTGCGAGGAGACCGAAGAGACCTCGGCCTCGGGCGACGTCACCAAGGCGCACGGCTACGTCTTCGAAGTCCCGGCCAACGGGACCGGCCTTGCTGACCCTGTGCCCCTGAAGGCCATGGGCCGGTTCGAGCACGAGGCGGTCTGCGTCGATCCCCGCACCGGCATCGTCTATCTGACCGAGGACAAGTCAGACGGCCTGTTCTACCGCTTCATCCCCACGATGCCCGGCAAGCTGGCAGAAGGCGGCCGCCTGCAGGCCATGGCCTTCCGCGACGCGCGCGGTTCGGACAGCTCCAACCATCAGACCCGTCTCTGGTCGGTCGGTGACTGGCGCGAAGTGGTCTGGATCGACATGGAGGATGTCGAGAGCCCGGCCGGCGACCTCCGCATGCGCGGTCACGCCGCCGGCGCGACCCTGGTGGCACGGGGCGAGGGTATCTTCTGGGGCGATGAAGAACTCTATCTGACCGCGACCTCAGGCGGCCCGATCCAGCGCGGCCAGATCCTGCGCTATGTCCCGTCGCGCTTCGAAGGCTCCCTGGGCGAGCGGCTCACCCCGGGACGCATCCAGCTGTTCTTGGAGAGCGTGGACGAGAAGACGATCAACATGGGCGACAATCTGTGCGTCGCCCCGTGGGGTCATCTTGTGGTCTGTGAGGACAACTATTCCGACGAAATCCGGAACCATGTGAAAGGCGTCACACCGGACGGCAAGCTCTATACGATCGCCCGGAACGTCTTCACCGGGAACAGCGAGTTCGCCGGAGCGGTCTTCTCGCCAGACGGCGAGGTGCTGTTCGTCAACATCCAGTACCCCGGCGTCACCTTCGCGATCAGAGGCCCCTGGTCCTCGGTCCGGACGTAAACAGCCGGCCCTGGGAGCGGCGCACCATCCACAGGTTGAGGGTCGCCGTGGCCAGGACCAGCGCCGCCCCGGCCTGGTGCAGGGCCCCCAGCCACAGGGGCGTGGCGCTCATCAGGGTGGCGATCCCCAGAAGGGCCTGCAGCCAGAGCGCCGCCGCCACAGCGAAGGCCGCAGCCCCGAGGCCCTCCGCCAGCCGCCAGCGCCAGGCCTGCACCGCATAGGCAGTCCCACCGATCAGCAGCACATAGGCCCAGATGCGGTGATTGAACTGCACCAGCGCCTGGTCGTGCAGGAAGGCCAGCCCGCCGATCCCCCAGTCCACCGGCGCCAGCACCATTCCGTTCATCAACGGCCAGTCGGTGTAGATGAACCCGGCCTTGGCACCGGCCACCAGCCCGCCCAGCAGACACTGGAAGAAGACGGCTCCCAGCAGCACTGCCGCGCTCCGGCTCCAGACCACGGGCGGCCGGCTGTGAGATTCGCCGTTCCATGCCTCCAGCCCGGTCCAGATCAGGCCCATGAAGATCAGCAGGGCCAGGCCGAGGTGTGTCGCCAGCCGTTCGGGGGCCACATCGACCCGCTCGGACAGGCCACTGGACACCATCCACCAGCCGATCAGGCCCTGAAGCCCGCCGAGTGCGAGCAGCGCGGCGCAGCGCCCGATCAGCCGCCGCGGGATCTGGCGCAGAATCAGGAAGACGACGAACGGCAGGGCAAAGGCCAGGCCGATCAGCCGGCCCAGCAGCCGGTGCGCCCACTCCCACCAGAAGATGCCCTGGAACTCGGCCAGGCTCATGCCCGCATTGACCTCGCGGTACTGCGGAATGGCACGATATTTCTGGAAGGCCTCGTCCCAGTCGGCCGCGTTCATCGGCGGCAAGGCCCCCATGATCGGCTTCCACTCGGTGATCGACAGGCCCGATCCCGTCAGGCGGGTGACGCCCCCGACCACGACCATGATGAACACCAGCGCGGCGCAGGCGAAGAGCCATATCGCGACCGCGCGGTTTTGATCGTCACCGATGAAACGCTTCATTCGACGCCTGCCGTCCTGACCGTTACAGTGCCCGCGTGTTCTTGGATCGCGCCAGCCCCGGGGGTATGCCCCCGCTGTGCGGCGAGATCGAGTCGCTTTACGGCGTCCGATCGCCGCAAGTCTGGAGAGGCCCGTTGCCGTACGTCGAAATCATCGTCGCCGTCCTGGGGGCATTCGCCCTCGCCTGGCTGGCTGATCTGGTCAGCGGCCGCCGGGGGCTGTTTGCAACCTCCCTGGTCTCCGCCGTTGCGGCAGTCTCGGGCTGGTTCCTCGCGGTCCGGGTTTTTGGAGCCAGCACCGTGAACGAATGGACCTGGGTCCTGTGGTCCCTGGCCGGGTCGACCGCGGCCCTCGCGGCCTTCTTCCTGTTCCGGCGGAAGCGCTGACATGGGACCGCGGACCCGTCGCCTCCTGGCGGCCATCGGCACCATGGCCTTCCTGGCCTTCTACGTCTGGGCTGTGGTGGCCATCGGCGACCGCCTGCCCGAGTCGATGTGGATCGACCTGATCTTCTATGGCGTCGCCGGGATCGCCTGGGGCATCCCGCTGATCCCCCTGCTCAGCTGGGCGGAACGCGAGCGGAAATAGGCCCTGCAGGACGCGCCGGGCACCGAGGGCTCAGGCCCGATCCCGGTAGGCGAACTGGATCCGCGTCACGACATCGCCGAAGGCCGACAGTGGCCGCCCGTAGATTCCGAGCAGATGGACCCGCAGCGAGCGGGCATCCTGCACATCGGGCGATGAACCGACAAAATCATCCGCCGTCAGGGCCTCCGGCCCCAGCACCTTGATGTCGACGATCTCGATCATGATCCGCGTGGCGGTGAACTCGGGCGGGATGCCCAGGGCATCCGATCCAGGGCGGGCGATCACCCGCGCCGTAACCGTCTCATTGAGCCGATAGCCCCGCCAGTTGGGCCACAGCCGGTTTCCCGGGCGGAACACAGTCGTCAGGGTCCGGGCGAACAGTTGGGACTCATACCGGCGGCGAAACGCCATCTCGTCCCGCGGCATGTCCAGCCCCGGCATCGAACCAATGCGTTCTGTCCCTGCCAAGACCCCCATGGTCATCCCACGGCTTTCCGCATGATTTTCAGGAGAACGCCGTCCGGCTTGTCGAGACCGGTCAGGATCTTGAAGGCGGGCGCGGCCTGGAACAGGTTCATATGCCGACCGGAGTGGGTGCGATGCCGGGCTTCTCGCGCCAGCTTCAGGGTCAGGGGCAAATCCTCCAGCAGGATGTCCGCCACGATCGCCCGCTTCGGCAGTCGCGCCAGATTGGCCTTCGACTGGGCGAGATCCCCCGCGACATCGCCGGTCATCGCGGCAAAGGCGCTGAATTTCTCGTTCGGCTGCGCCCCCTTGTTCGAGGTGTTGACCACCAGCCCGGCCGTCGCGAGTTCATCGCCCAGCACATCCTCCCCCACGGCGCGGGCGCGGGCCATCGGCGCGATCAGGTCGGCGATCACCTGACCCTTGGCGACCGTACGGTTGACGATCACGACCTCGCCCGGCCCCTGTTTGGCAAGTTCATAGGCGATCGGCAGGGCTGTGCCCCCGGCACCGAGGATGACCACCTTCTTTCCGGCGATACAGCCCGGATATTCATTGAGCAGGCCGGCGACGAAGCCGATCCCGTCGGTGTTGTGCCCGACCAGCCCGCTGGCGTTGCGCGCGATCACGTTCACACTGCCGATCGCCTGGGCCGACGGGGCCAGGCCGTCGAGCGAGGGGGCAATCTTGTCCTTGAAGCCGGATCCCGCCCCGCCCCCGCTATAGATCGCGCACTCCCGCAGCCCGGCCATGATCTCGCCCACCCGCGCAGGGTCGCCGATCATGAAACAGCTCCGGTAGGGCAGCCGGTATTTGGCGAAGACGGCGTTGTGCATGGCCGCCGATCCGCCCGGATAGTCATGGTCGATCAGGAAGATATAGAGCCGCTTGATCGAGCGGTCCTTCAGATCGAGCGCATTGTTGCGTGGCTGGGCTGCAATCGTGACCAGACCGGACTCGATCATCCCTTGGAGGGCTGCGAGCGGGGCCGGTGATGCGCTCCGCCTGCCACCGCCAAACAGTGTGCTGAAAAAGCCCATGGTGCTCATACCCCGCCCCGGGAAACTGACCCCGGCGATGCCTAGCGGCTGGCGGCCTGCCATGCAAATTCACCGAACGACGTGCAGCGAATGCCCCGTCCCCCGGGACGCCCGCGTCGTATCTGATCGGGAAGGGATGGAACCCGCCGTACCGGGTGAATTCCGGTGTGGCTGCCACGGGCAGAAATGACGAAGGGGCCGCCCTTGGGCGACCCCTCTGTCCAACCGTCTTCATTGGGGAAGATGGTCGGAGCGACAGGATTCGAACCTGCGACCCCTTGACCCCCAGTCAAGTGCGCTACCAGGCTGCGCCACGCTCCGAGAGGCGCTCCTATAGACGGGGTTCGCGGCACCGCAAACCGAAAAAGACGGTCTCAGCCGCTTCTCGACAGGACGACCTCGAGACGGGCCCGCGCGCCCTCGATCTCGGCCAGCAACTGGCGCAGTCGGATCGACGACGGACCGACCGCGGTCGGCTGGGGAGCGGTCGCCGGTGCAACCCCCTCCGGCTCGAAGGTGACGATCCCCTCCGGGTCCCCGTAATGCGCCAGGCGCTTCAGCCCCTGCTCCTTGTGCAGGCGCTGGACGCCCTTGATGGTCAGGCCTTCCTCATGCAGCAGCCGCTTGACCGCCTTGAGCAGGACCACGTCCTGCGGCCTGTAGAAGCGCCGACCACCGGCCCGTTTCAGGGGCGTCAGAAAGCCGAATTTGGTCTCCCAGAAGCGCAGTACATGCTGCGGCGCGCCGACCTCGGTGGCCGCTTCCGAAATGGTCCGGAAGGCGTTGGGGCTCTTGGCCACAGGCGTCAGCCGCTCACGACGGCGTCGTGAACCCGGCCCTTCATGATCTGCGAGGCCCGAAAGCTGATGACGCGGCGCGGGTGGATCGCCGCAGGCTGGCCGGTCTTGGGATTACGGCCCATACGGGCGCGCTTCTCACGGACCTGGAAGACGCCGAAGCCGGACAGCTTCACCGTCTCGCCGCGTTCCAGCGATTCGATGATCAGCTCGAGCGTGCGCTCGACCATGGCCGAGCACTCCTGGCGGGACAGGCCCACCTCCTCGTGAACGGCTTCACAGAGGTCTGCACGCGTCAGGGTCTGGTGTTCGGCCAAAATCCGCTCCCCTCCAAAGGTCGGTCGGGCGACATAAAAGGCCAAGCGTCGTCAAATGGAAAGCCGGAAATCGTCCTACAGGCGAAACGCGCAGGCACCCCAGGTCAGGCCGCCGCCCATGGCCTCCAGCAGAACGAGATCGCCACGCTTGATCCGGCCGTCCTGAATCGCGGCATCAAGGGCCAGGGGGATCGATGCGGCCGAGGTGTTGGCGTGCACGGCCACGGTCGAGATGACCTTGTTCTCGTCCAGTCCCAGACGATCTCCGACCCCCTTGATGATGCGCTGGTTGGCCTGGTGCGGCACAAACCAGTCAACATCGGCCACCTCTATGTTCGAGGCGGCGCAGGCCGCGGTGATGGCCTCGACGATATTGACCACGGCATGACGGAAGACCTGGTTGCCGGCCATGCGCAGATAACCGACGGTCCCGGTCGAGGCCGGTCCTCCGTCGACATAGAGCAGATCGGTCTTGGTGCCGTCGCAGCGCAGGGCAAAGCCAAGCAGCCCCTGGTCGGCCTTGGTCCCCTGCCCTTCCCGCGGTTCGACGACAACGCAGCCGGCCCCGTCGCCGAACAGGACGCAGGTCGAGCGGTCGGTCCAGTCCATCAGCCGTGTCATTTCCTCGGCTCCGATGACGAGGGCACATCTGGCCAGGCCCCGGGCGACAAAGCCGTCGGCGACGCTGAGCGCATAGACGAAGCCAGAGCACACCGCCTGGACGTCGAAGGCGATGCACACCGGGGCCCCCAGCTTGCGCTGCACGATCGAGGCGACCGACGGGAAGGTCATGTCGGGCGTCGTGGTGGCGACGATGATCAGGTCGACGTCGGCGGCGGTCCGGCCGGCGTCGGCCAGGGCGCGCCGGGCGGCCTCGGTAGCGAGGTCGCTGGTCGGCTGGTCGTCGCGGGCACGGTGACGCTGCCGGATCCCGGTGCGTTCCTGGATCCATTCGTCCGACGTCTCGACGATCTTGGCCAGATCAGCGTTGGTGACGACCTGTTCCGGCAGGAAGGAGCCGACGCCGGTCACGGCGCTACGGACGACGCTCACTGAATACTCTCCCCGGCGGGCTCACCCGCCGAATTGCCGTCGGGCCGCTCCAGCAGGGCTGTCAGCCGCTGCAGATTGGCCCCGACCTTCTCCATATAGTCGCTGCGACCCAGCTCGACAGCCACCCGGATGGCGGCACCGAAACCGCCCGCCGTGGCCCCGCCGTGGCTTTTCACCACCACGCCGTTGAGCCCGAGCAGCGGGCCTCCGTTGATGGCGTTGGGGTCGATCTTCTGGCTCATCCGCTTGAGAGCCGACATGGCCAGCAGCGCACCGAGTTTTGCCATCAGGCTGGACGTCAGGGCTTCCTTCATCAGCGAAGCGATGAATTTGGCCAGCCCCTCGGCGGTCTTGAGCGCAATATTGCCGGTGAAGCCGTCGGTCACGACCACATCCACCGTGCCCTTGGCGATGTCCGTGCCTTCGACGAAGCCGTAATAGTCCAGACCGAAACCACCTTCGCGCAGCAGGCGGGCGGCCTCGCGCACGTCTTCGTGGCCCTTCATGTCCTCGGAGCCGACGTTCAGAATGCCGATGGTCGGCTTCTCAACCCCATGGACGGCGGTCATGAAGGCCTCGCCCATGATCGCGAACTCGACCAGTTGGGCCGCATCGCTTTCGATGTTCGCGCCCACGTCGAGCACGGCCGTGATCCCCTTCGGGGTCGGCCAGCTGGCGACGATGGCCGGACGCTCAAGCCCCGGCGCGGACATCCGCAGCAGCAGTTTGGAAATAGCCATCAGGGCGCCGGTGTTGCCGGCGGAGACAATCGCCCCGGCCTCGCCCGACTTGACCGCCTCGATGGCGTTCCAGAGGCTCGAGCCCTTGCCCCGGCGCATGGCCTGGGCCGGCTTCTCGTCCATGGCCACGACCTTGTCGGTATGGCGCACGATACAGACGTCGTCCGTCAGGCCGCATTTGGCCATCTCGGCGCGGATCGCCGTCTCGTCGCCGTGCAGCAGGAAGCGCACGCCCGCGCCGCCATGGCGGTTTCGGTAGTCGCGAACACCAGGCACCACAACGGACGGACCGTGGTCGCCGCCCATGGCGTCGAGCGAAATCAGGATCGGGGATGACAAGTCGTTTCGACTCCGTCGCGCCGTCAGCCCGGCGCTTGTCAGTTTTGGCGACGATAGCGCCGCATCGGGGGGATGCAACCACGTCGCCCCTGCGTCAACCTTCGTCGGAAGGCCGAAGCTGCTTCAGGACCGCGAACGGAGAAATTTCAGCGGGTTCGGGCGGCTGGACAAACTCTGCACCCGGCTTGCGCGGGAAAGGATCCAGCCGCAGGGCCAGTTGTTCGACCGCATACTGGCCCAGATCGATCTGGCCGTTCTCGATCAGGTCGGGCGATTCGTCGTCGAGGGTGATGATGATCTCCTCGGAGTCCTCCTCCACCGCCTCGGCCAGCGTCAGGGCGAATGGCGCATCGATCTCGAGCGGCAAGGGCTCAAGCGTGATCCCGCAGGTCTGGGCCAGACTGGCCCGCATCCGGCCCGACAACCGCCAGCCGGCGGGCGTCGGTGCCAGCTCCATCTCGGCGCTGAAGGCGTCCAGCGAGGCCAGGTCCAGCGCCTTGACGATCCGTGCCCGTGTAGCCGCGTCGGGCTCGAGCATCCGTTTCACCCCGCCCGGGACCTGATGCAGACGGACGGGCTCGCTGTAGGGAAGCGCGGGAAGGGTCATGCGGCGACCTCCGCCCAGGCCGGGGCTGCGGACACGGCCTCAAACGTCTGGGCCGCAAGGCTGGCGCGGCTGGCGATGGCATAGGCGGCCAGGGCCTCGCCGGCCGCCGGGTCTTCACTCTCATAGACGTTGCGGGCCAGGCCTGCGGCCAGGGCTGCGGCATCGGCATCGCGCAGGGGGGCCTCATAGGCCGTCATCCGGCCATACAGGGCCTCGCCCAGTTTTCGCATCTTCTTGCCGACCGACACATCGCCGACGCCCAGCTCCCTCAGGGCATGATCCAGGGCCGAGACATAGGTGTTGAACAGGGTCTGGCCGGCTTCGCCCCCCTGCTCGCCCTCATCACGCAGCCGCATGACCAGAAGCAGGACATGCAGGGTGTAGAGTTCGAACCGCGCGTCGATGCGGTCGGCCACGCCCATACGGGTGTAGAAGCCCGGCTCACGCGCCTGACGCACCGCTGCCTCATACAGCAGCTGGCCCAGGCGCTCGCGGGGACGGGTTCGGAACAGATTCTGAAGCATGATCATACGGCCCCTTTTCCGCCGCGCCGTTGAACTAAGGCTCGGCTCCGGTTAGGTCAAAGACCTTGTTGATGTCGCAGGCGCCGCAAATGCTCCGTACGAACCTCCTGATCGCCGCTCTTTCGGCCGCTGCGCTGACCAGCGCCTGTGCTCCCGTGGTGGGCCAGAACGGCTTCCAGGCCATCGACGCCAAGCCGATGGACATCGTGGCCGGCACCGATACCAAGCAAACCGTCCTGACCCGTCTGGGCACGCCCTCGACGACCTCGACCTTCGAGCGCGACAATGTCTGGTACTACATCAGCCAGGTGACCGAGAAATACACATACAACCGGCCCCATGTGACCCAGCGTTCGGTGACCGAGATCACCTTCAACGATGCGGGTCTGGTGTCGGAGGTCCGCACCCTGGGCCTGGAAGACGGCCAGCGTCTGGCCATGAACGATCGCGAGACCCCGACCCGCGGGCGTCAGCTGACCATCCTCGAGCAGCTGCTCGGCAACGTCGGCCGGGGCCAGCTGCCGCGTACCGACGAGGACGTTCCGGGCCAGCAGCGCCGGGAATAGGCCCGACCCATCCATCCCTTCCGGGGGACGCACACAGAAAAAGGCCCCGGAGATCGCTCTCCGGGGCCTCTTTGATTCTCGGGCCGTGTCACCTCCCGGCCGGAGCCGGGAGGCTTGGGACCCGGTCCTAGAACACCTTGCCGCTGGCCAGGACTGCGAGCAGCAGCAGGGCCACGATGTTGGTGATCTTGATCATCGGGTTCACCGCCGGACCGGAGGTGTCCTTGTAGGGATCGCCGACCGTGTCGCCGGTCACCGCGGCCTTGTGGGCCTCGGAGCCCTTGCCGTGGACGACACCGTTCTTGTCGGTGAAGCCCTCTTCAATGACCTTCTTGGCATTGTCCCAGGCACCGCCGCCCGAGGTCATCGAAATGGCCACGAACAGGCCGGTGACGATGACGCCCATCAGCATGGCACCGAGCGCGGCGAAGGCCGTGGCCTTGTCCGAGATCGCCAGCACGGCGACGAACAGGACGATCGGCGACAGCACCGGCAGCAGCGACGGCACGATCATCTCGCGGATCGCGGCCTTGGTGAGGATGTCGACCGCCTTGCCGTACTCCGGCTTGACCTCATAGGTCATGATGCCGGGGTTCTCGCGGAACTGGCGACGCACCTCGGCCACGACCGATTCGGCCGCGCGGCCCACGGCCATCATCGACATCCCGCCGAACAGGAAGGGCAGCAGCCCCCCGAACAGCAGACCGACGACGACGTACGGGTTGGTCAGGCCGAAATCGATCTCGGCCATGCCGGCGAAGAAGGGATAGAGGTCCGGATTGGCGGCGAAATAGTCCAGGTCAGACGTATAGGCCGCGAACAGCACCAAGGCACCGAGGCCGGCCGAACCGATGGCATAGCCCTTGGTCACGGCCTTGGTGGTGTTGCCGACCGCGTCGAGGGCGTCGGTCGAATGACGCACTTCCGCCGGCAGGCCCGCCATTTCGGCAATGCCGCCGGCGTTGTCGGTGACCGGACCGAAGGCGTCCAGCGCCACGATCATCCCCGCCACGCCCAGCATGGTCGTGGTGGCGATGGCGATGCCGAACAGGCCCGCCAGCTGATAGGAGGCGACGATGCCGACGATGATGGTCAGCGCCGGCAGGGCGGTCGACTCCAGCGAGACGGCCAGACCCTGGATGACGTTGGTGCCGTGGCCCGAAACCGAGGCATTGGCGACCGAGCGCACCGGGCGGAAGTTGGAGCCGGTGTAGTATTCGGTGATCACCACGATGGCGGCGGTGACCAGAAGACCGACCAGACCGGACCAGAACAGGTCCATGGCGGTGATGCTCAGACCGTTCGAGGCCGTAATGACGGCGTTTCCGGGAAGCAGTTGGTCAATGACCAGCCACAGGGCCCCGACCGACAGCACGCCGGTGACGATGAGGCCCTGATACAGGGCGCCCATGATGTTCTGGCTCTTGCCGAGACGCACGAAGAAGGAGCCGATGATCGAGGTGACGACGCAGATGCCGCAGATGGCCAGCGGCAGCAGCATCATGGTTTCGACATAGGGCTGGTCGCGGAAGAAGATCGCCGCCAGCACCATGGTGGCGACCGTGGTCACCGCATAGGTTTCGAACAGGTCGGCGGCCATGCCGGCGCAGTCACCGACGTTGTCACCGACGTTATCGGCGATGGTCGCGGCGTTGCGGGGGTCATCCTCGGGGATGCCGGCCTCGACCTTGCCCACCATGTCGCCACCGACGTCGGCACCCTTGGTGAAGATGCCGCCGCCCAGACGGGCGAAGATGGAGATCAGCGAGGCGCCGAAGCCCAGGGCCACCAGGCCGTCGATGACTTCGCGGCTGGTGGGCTCAAAGCCCGCGCCGGCCGTCAGGAAGGCATAGTAGCCGGCCACGCCGAGCAGGGCGCCGCCCGCCACGAACATGCCGGTGATGGCACCCGAGCGGAACGCCAGGTCCAGCCCCTTGGAGAGGCTCTCGGACGCGGCCTGGGCCGTGCGGACGTTGGCCCGCACCGAGATCAGCATGCCGGCGAAACCGGCCAGGCCCGACAGGACCGCGCCGATGACGAAGCCGATGGCGGCCCATTCACCAATCAGAAAATAGGCGGCGACCAGGATCACCACGCCGACCCAGGCGATGGTGGTGTACTGCCGCCGCAGATAGGCCGAAGCGCCTTCCTGGATCGCCGCAGCGATCTCGCGCATCTTGTCGTTGCCGGTACTGGCCTTCATCAGCGAGGCGGTCTGGATCAGTCCGTAAAGGACACCCAGCGCGCCTGCGGCAATGACCAGCCACAGATAGTTGCTCATGACGTTTCCAAGTCCTGTGATCTTCAGACGCCCGGTCCCTTGGCGCGGTGGGCGTTAGCCGCCTCTTTCCGCCTTCCGGTCCCCCCGTGCGCACCGGACGCATGTTGCGTCCTTGGGGAATTGCGGCGGAAACGTGCCAAATACCGGCAGGCGACGCAACAGGCGATATTCGATCAGCCGGTCTGGACGCCGGTTCGACGGCGCGGAGCCTGGCTGACGACCTCGACCCGCGTGACCGCGCCACGCCCGGCAATGGTCGCCGCCGACCGCATCAGGCTGGCGGAGACGGCCGCTGCGTCGATTCGGGTCCAGTCGTCGGCCACCACGAAAGGAGTCCGATGCCCGGCCCGGACCAGGGCGTCACGCAGGAAGGCCTCCTTGGTGCGCATGGTCTGTGGCGTCGCCGATCCGCCCAGATGCAGTCGCAGGGCAACGAAGACATAGTTGCGCAGCCGCCCGCCGCTGATGATCGGCAGACCGACGCCCGAAATGTTGAGGGTCTGGGCCTCCGCCGGCGCGTCCTCGGCCGACGCCACGGTGGCGACAGCGGAGAAGGCGGCAGTGGCGGCGATCAGGTCACGGCGGAGCATGACCGGAGGGTGGCACCGACGCCTTGAGAATTCGTTGTCAGCCGTGGGTAAAGCCGGTGCGGTCGAAGGCGACCGCCTGACCGCCGAAGCGGGCCACCACACCCGGCCCTGCCGTCACCCGCCCGATCCGGGTCAGGCGCAGATGCCGGCGATCGGCCTCGCGCCGCAGCACCGGCTCATCCCGGGCCGGGGCGGTAAAGGCGATTTCATAGTCATCGCCGCCCGTCACCAGCGCCTCCAGCGCGGCCTGGGCGTCGACCCGACCCTCGAACCAGACCTGTCCGGCCGCCGACAGCGGCACGGTCTCCAGATCGATCTCCACCCCCACCCCGCTCGCCCCGGCCAGATGGCCGAGATCCGCGATCAAGCCGTCGGAGACGTCGACCGCGGCGCTGGCCAGATCCCGGATCGGCAGGGCGAAATCGGTACGCGGGGTCGGCAGCCGATAATGTTCAGCCAGGGCCGCCACCCGCTCGGCCTCCAGTGACAGCCGGCCCTGCACCGCCTCCAGCCCCAGCCGGCCGTCGCCGATGGTCCCGGTCACGAAGACCAGATCGCCGGCCCGGGCCCCGGCCCGTCCGACCGTCCGCCCCTTCGGCGTCCAGCCCAGCAGGGTGATCGAAAAGCTGGCCGGCCCCGGCGTGGCGACCGTATCCCCGCCCAGCAGGGCGACGCCGAAGGCCTTCTGATCCACCCGCAAGCCGTCGACAAAACTGACCCGCTCGGGCCAGCCGCAGCGCGGCGACCAGTGGCAGGCCAGCAGATAGCCGAACGGCTCGGCCCCCTTGGCCGCCAGATCGGACAGGTTCACCCGCAGCAGCTTGCGCGCCACCGTGTCCAGCGGATCGGTCGGCAGGAAATGGACCCCCTCGACGATCGCATCCTTGGTCAGGACCAGATCATGGCCGGGCCGCGAAGGGACGACGGCGACGTCATCCAGCAGCCCGCGACCCCATTCCGGATGGGCCAGCGGCGCGAAGAGCTGCCGGATCGTCTCGAACTCGCCGGCGACATCTACCGCGGGCATGGGTTCACCTAGGCCTTGGGGCGGACGTCTCGGGCGACGCCGTCCAGCGCTGCATTGACGAATTTGGCCTCGGCATCGTCGAAGAAGGCCTTGGCCAGTTCGACATATTCATCGATCACGATCTCGCGCGGCACGTCCTGACAGTCGCGCAATTCCCATGCGCCCGCCCGCAACAGCGCCCGCAGGGTGGAGTCCAGACGCTCCAGCCGCCAGTTCGAGGCCAGCCGCGCCTTCACCGCCGTATCGATATCGCGTTGGCTCTCGACCACGCCGCGCACGATCCCGGCAAACCAGGCCTCGTCGGCCTCGGCCAGGGGCTCGCCTTCCATATCGGCGTCAAAGCGATGGTTGGCGAACTCGGCGATGACCGTGTCCACGCCCTCCCCGGCCAGTTCCATCTGGTACAGGGCCTGGACGGCGGCCAGACGCGCCACCGTGCGGGCGCGCCGCTGGCGGCTGGTCAGCTGCGGCTCGGCGCGCTGTTTGTCGGCCTCGGCGAGTTGCTCGAGCACGGATTGAAGGCTGGCGGGTTCGGTCACGCGCCCAGTCCTACGCGCAGCCGCTTGCGCAAGGCAATGAGGTCCAGACAGGCGCGGGCCGCGCCGCCGCCCTTGTCCCCCTCGCTGATGCGGGCCCGGGCCCAGGCCTGGGCCTCGTCCTCGGTCGTCAGAATGCCGTTGCCGATGATCACACCATCGAGGCCCAGCCGGCGGAGGCCGGCCGCCGACTGATCCGAGACGATCTCGAAATGATAGGTCTCGCCGCGGATCACACAGCCCAGGGCGACATAGCCGTCGTAGCGCGGGGCAGTCGGATAGCGGCCGGCCTCCACCGCCAGGGCGATGGCCGTGGGCACCTCCAGCGCGCCGGGCACGGTGACCACGTCGAACGAGACATGCTGGGCACGCAGGGCATCCTTCGCCCCTTCCAGCAGGGCGTCGGCGAGCTCGTCATAATAGCGCGCCTCGACAATGAGGACGCGGGGGGGATCGGTCAGGATTGGTCTTCTCCGTCCATGTCGCGCCAGCCGACGATGCGCAGGCCATAACCTTCAAGCGCGGCAGGGTTGGGGCGGGTCGAGCTCATCACGATCATGTCGCGCACGCCGAGATCCAGCAGGATCTGGGCCCCGACACCGTAGTTCCGGATCGATCGGTCCACCGCCGTCGGCTTTTCCACCCCGGCCAGCCGCTCGGCCAGTCCGTGCAGATCGGGATCGCGCAGGAAGACGGTGACCCCGGCTCCCTCGTGACGGCTGATCACCTGCAGGGCCTGGGGCACATAATTCTGGCGCGACTCGACATGGCCGAGGATGTCGGCGGCGAAATCGACCTGGTGCATCCGGACCAGCGTCGGCTTGCCCGGCTCGATCTTGCCCTTCACCAGGGCGATGTGCTCGGCCCCCTCGATGGTGTTCCGGTAAAGCATCAGCCGGAAGGGGCCGCCATGGACGCTCTCGAACGGCGTATCCATGATCCGCTCGACATAGCGTTCGGTACGGCGGCGATAGGCGATCAGGTCGGCGATGGTGCCGATCTTCAGCCCGTGCAGCTGGGCGAAGGCGACCAGATCGGGCATCCGCGCCATCGAGCCGTCGTCGTTCATGATCTCGCAGATGACCCCGGCCGGCGTCAGCCCGGCCATTCGCGAGATATCGACCGCCGCCTCCGTGTGGCCGGTGCGGACCAGCACACCGCCGTCGCGGGCGACCAGCGGGAAGACATGGCCGGGCGAGACGATGTCGTCCGCACCCTTGGTCGGATCCGCCGCCACCTGGACGGTGCGGGCCCGGTCGGCGGCGCTGATCCCCGTGGTGACACCTTCCCGTGCCTCGATCGAGACGGTGAAGGCCGTGCCCATGCTCTCGCGGTTCTCGGCGGCCATGGGCGGCAGGCGCAGCTGGCGGGCCCGGTCGGCGGTGATGGCGAGGCAGATCAGGCCGCGGGCATGGCGGGCCATGAAATTGATCTGGTCCGGCGTGGCAAACTGGGCCGGAATGATGATGTCGCCCTCATTCTCCCGGTCCTCGGCATCGACGAGGATATAGGGCTTGCCGTTGCGGGCATCCTCGAGGATGTCCTCGATGGGACTGATCGGGCTGTCGTTCATGTTTGCGGCCAGTTGCATTACGCCGTCTCCTGCCACCGCGCGAGGTATCGCGCCAGCATGTCGATCTCGAGATTGACCGCATCGCCGGCCTTCAGCCCGCCGAGCGTGGTTGCGTCCCAGGTATGGGGAATGATGTTGAGGCCGAAGACCTCGCCCTCGACCGCATTGACCGTCAGCGAGACGCCGTCGACCGTGATCGAACCCTTGGCGGCGATATAGCGGTGCAGCGGCGCGGGCGCGGCGATGTCGATGCGGTGGGAACCGCCTTCCGGCGTCACCGAGACGACCCGGCCGAGTCCGTCGACATGGCCCGAGACGATATGGCCGCCCAGTTCGTCGCCCAGTTTTGCGGCCCGTTCCAGATTGACCGGATCACCCTCGCGCCAGGCGCCCAGGGTGGTCTTCGACAGGGTTTCGCCCGAGACCTCGACCGCATACCAGCCCGGCCCCTTTTCCGTGACCGTCAGGCAGCAGCCGGCGTGGCTGATCGAGGCCCCGAGGTCGATGCCGGCCGTGTCCCAGCCGGTCTGGATCTCATAGCGCCGGTCGCGCTCGGTCTCGCGGACCGAACGGACCCTGCCGATGTCTGTGACGATGCCGGTGAACATGGGATCAGGAGACTTTCTCGTAGCGTTCCCACAGGTCGTCACCGCAGGGCTCGACCGCAAGGCGCCGGAATTTGGGGGCATCGGCCAGTGCGGCAAGGGCCAGGGCCGCGACACAGGGCCGCCCTTCACTGCCCAGCAGGATGGGGGCGCGAAACCACTCCAGCCGATCAACCAGACCGGCGCGCAGGAAGCTGGCCGCCACCTCTCCCCCGCCCTCGATCAGCACCGAGGACACTCCGCGCCGCCTGAGCACCGTCAGGCAGGCGGAGATCGACGGCCGGCCGTCATCGACTTCAACCACCTCGACGGTCGCGGTGCCGACGGTGGTCGGTCTGGCGGCCGTCAGGATCAGGGTGTCGCCACCCTCCGCCACCCGGGCCGTCGGCGGCGTCCGCAGCCGGCTGTCCAGTACGACCCGAAGCGGCTGATCGACCGGGCGACCCGGCAGCCGCGCGGTCAATTCGGGGTCATCCGCCAGCACGGTTTCGACGCCTACCAGAATGGCGTCATGGGCAGCCCTCAGGCGATGGCCTTCCAGCCTTGCCGGTTCGCCGGTGATCCATTTCGACTCACCGGTCGCCGTCGCGATCCGCCCGTCGAGGGAAGTGGCCAGTTTCAGGGTGACGGCGATCCCGTGACGTCCGGGGCGCATCAGCTTTCGTCCAGACCCTCATCGCCGAGGAACCGGGCGAAGTCCCCGGTATGGCGGAAATCCTTGTAGACCGAGGCGTAGCGGACATAGGCCACCTCATCGACCGACTTCAGCGCCTTCATGATGAAGTCGCCGACCGTCGAGGACGGGATTTCGGTCTCGCCGAGGCTTTCCAGCTGGCGGGTGATGCGGCTGACCAGCTGTTCGATCTGTTCGGCCTGGACCGGCCGCTTGCGCAGGGCGACGTTGAGCGACCGTTCCAGCTTGTCCCGGTCGAATGGCGCGCGGCGGCCGTTGCGCTTGAGGATCATCAGCTCGCGCAGCTGTACCCGTTCGAAGGTGGTGAACCGCCCGCTGCACTGCGGACAGGATCGCCGGCGGCGGATGGCGGCACCGTCATCCGACGGGCGGCTGTCCTTGACCTGGGTATCCTGATGTCCGCAGAAGGGGCACTTCATCAGAGACTTATCCGTAAATGGGGAAGCGGCGCGTGAGATCCCGCACCTCGGCCGCGACCCGTTGCGACACGCCGGCGTCGGCCTCGTCCGTGCCCTTCATGGAATCGATCACATCGGCGATCCAGTGGCCGACCTGCTGGAACTCGCCGGTGCCGAAGCCCCGGGTCGTCCCGGCCGGCGTGCCCAGACGGACGCCCGAGGTCACGGTGAACGGGGCCGTGTCGAACGGCACGCCGTTCTTGTTGCAGGTCATCAGGGCGTGTTCGAGCGCCGCCTCGGTGGCCTTGCCGGTCACGCCCTTGGGCCGCAGGTCGACCAGCATCAGATGGGTGTCCGTGCCGCCCGAGACGATGGCCGCGCCGCGCTCGACCAGCACCGCCGCCATGGCCCGGGCGTTGTCCACGACCTGCTGCGCATAGAGTTTGAACTCGGGCTTCAGCGCCTCGCCGAAGGCCACGGCCTTGGCGGCAATGACATGTTCCAGCGGCCCGCCCTGCAGGCCCGGGAAGACGGCGGAATTGATCTTCTTGCCCAGTTCGATGTCGTTCGACAGCACCATGCCGCCGCGCGGACCGCGCAGGGTCTTGTGGGTCGTGGTGGTGACGACATGGGCGTGCGGCAGCGGGTCCGGATAGACGCCGCCCGCGATCAGGCCCGCATAATGGGCCATGTCGACCATCAGATAGGCCCCGACGCTGTCAGCGATCTCCCGGAACCTCTTGAAGTCGATCGGCCGGCTGTAGGCGCTGGCCCCGGCGATGATCAGGCGGGGCTTTTCGCGCTCGGCCATCTCGGCGACGTGGTCATAGTCGATCAGGTGATCGTCCTGCCGGACCGTATAGATCACGGGCCGGAACCATTTGCCGGACTGGTTGGCGGGCGAGCCGTGGGTCAGGTGACCACCGGCGGCCAGGTCCATGCCCAGGAAGGTATCGCCCGGCGTCAGCAGGGCCTGGAACACCGCCTGGTTGGCCTGGGCCCCCGAGTGCGGCTGGACGTTGGCGAAGGCGCAGCCGAACAGCGCCTTGGCGCGCTCGCGGGCGATGTTCTCGGTAACATCGACATATTCGCAGCCGCCGTAATAGCGACGTCCCGGATAGCCCTCGGCATATTTGTTGGTCAGGACGGAGCCCTGCGCCTCCAGCACCGCCTTCGAGACGATATTCTCGGAGGCGATCAGCTCGATCTGCTCCTTCTGACGGCCCAGCTCGCCCTGGATCCCGCCGAAAATGTCGGGATCAGCCTCGGCGAGGCTCTTCGAGAAATAGGCGTCGTGGGTGAAGGCGGTCACGAAGGAGCCCCGATACTAGAGTTGCGCCGAAACAGGCGACTCCTCTACGCCCCCGACCGACCGACCACAACATCTGGTGGGTCAGCGCGACGCCAGGGCCCGCTTCAGCTTGGCGATCGCGATCCGCTCAAGACCCGTCCGCTCCGTCACCGGCCCGATCGCCGAGGCCTCGACGCCGGTGGCGACGTGGACCGCGGAGCATTTCAGATACGCCCCGTTGCGGGTCAGCTCGACGATGACCTCACCGATGTCATCAGGCGACGGCAGGGAGTCGCGCCACATTGCAGTGGGTCCACAGGGCATCCATGGCCCGGACCAGATCGTCCATCATGGCGTCGGTGTGGTTCGG